>JAQGOW010000642.1 GCA_028293405.1 Verrucomicrobiales bacterium | reverse complement strand
TATAAGCCGTTCAGCGGCGTGCAGGTTTCGTCGAAGATCGTTTGCGGTTCAATCTTCGCTCCCTCTGGGTTAACGCGAATAACACCACAATCGTCCTTCAAATAAAAATCCTGCATGTCGCTGCCATTGGCGACAGTCGTCCAACCGCTTTCGTGTCGAGTGCGCGTTTGCGTGCGGCCTTCGTTGTCGGTGTAGGTTTCGGTGACGGTGCGCGACCAATGCTCCTCGACCGACCAGGAAAAACAGACGCATGATTGCTCAGCGAGGTAGCTGGTTAGCGGCGCTTCGGATTCGGCGGTGCCTTTGACTTCAACGAGGCCGATGAAAACGCCGGTCGTTTTGGAAGTCGGCAGATCGTTGACCAAACGCTTGCAACGCGCGGCGCGGATTGCCGCCCACAAACAGGCGATCGCAGCCACGAAACCAATCCATGGCACAATCGGCAGCCATTCGGGACCGTTGCTCATGGAAGGAATCTTGTGTGAAGCGCGACGCGAAGTGAATTACAAAGCTGTCGCGGTTTTGGAATTCGCAAAAAACTTTTTGATCTCGGCGACGGGATCGCGAACGACCAACTCGATGGCCGAGTCGTTGAACCAATCGCGAGGCATGTGGGCGACGTATTGGTCTTGAACGAAGCGTTGGCAGAGCAACGCGATGACGCCACGATCCGTTTCGCTGCGGATCAAACGACCAGCGGCCTGGACAACGCGGGTCATACCGGGTTGGAGATAAGCGTATTCAAAACCGGCTTGCTCGGTGTCGTCGAAGTAACGGCGGAGGAGTTCGCGCTCAAAGGAAATTTGCGGCAACCCCGGTGACACAATGAAAACACCTGACAGAAGCTCGCCGGGATAATCGACGCCTTCGGCATACATGCCGCCCAGCACGGCGAGCAAAAGGTTTCCGGTGCCGTTACGATTCGAAAGGGTTTTAAAAACTTCCTCGCGCTCTTTTTCGGAGAAATCGGAGCGTTGCATTAAAACACGGCTACGCGTTTTGGGCATCCGTTCGTGAACCTTCTGCAAAAACGTGTAGCTCGGAAAAAGCGTGAGGACGTTGCCATTTTGCGAGTCGGCCATTTGCGCGATCAACTCGGCGATGCGTCCAAAATTTTGTTCACGCGCGGCGAAAGTCGTTCGGACCTGCGGCAAAATCATGATGCGCCGATTTTCTTTTGGAAATGGCGGCGGCAACGAAATCGCTGAAGTGCGTTCTTTTTCCAGGCCAAGCGTCCGTCGCACTACTTCAACCGGCGACATCGTGGCCGAAAGAAGCACGCTGGCCGAAACGCCATGAAACACCGGCCCGAGCGCGCGCGCGGGATCAAGGCAAACGATCGCGAGGCGAATGCCAGCAGCTCGCCGCTCGACAACACATGCGAACCCCGGGCCAAAAAGATTCAGCACGGTAATAAATCGTTGTAATGCGAAATGAGCATCGACCAATGGATCATCGGGCATTGCGAGTTTATGTTCGCGTTTCCATCCGAGATATTGGACGAAGCGGCTCTCCCAATTTTTCCAAATTGCTTTAAGCGCATCCTTGGGCGGCTGCGTTTCGGCGATTGGTGTTCGCTCCGGTAACGCGGCGCTGGCGCATGTTTCAAGCATGTCGCAGATTTCGATAAAGGACTCGTTCAAGGCCTCAACTAAATCAGCAGCAATCTCAGTCGAGTCGCGCGGGGTCAGTGACCAGAGGTCTGGTTCGACCAGTTTGCGCTTCGGCTTTTTCTTGTGCGTGCGCAATGTCGCAAGCCACTCGATGACGCCGCGAAATTGTTCTTCCAACAGTTCCGGTGAAAAGATTTTGCGACCGCGATCTGGCAGATTGTGCGCCTCGTCGACAAGCAACACGGCTTGATCTAATTCGTCACGACTGAGATGACGCAGTGCGGTGCCCGGTTCGAAAACATAATTGTAATCTGCAACCACCGCATCAGCGCGCGTCGCCAACTCGAGTTGCACTTCGAACGGGCAAACTCTTTCCTGTTTCGCTTTCGCGAAAACGATGTCTGGATCGTAGTGTGCGTTTTCGTCGCGAAGACGTTCGAGAATCCGCGATTTGCTCATCTTCTCCGCGTAGCCTTTTGCGTAAGGACAAAAATCTTCGTGGCACAACACGCGATCGTTCGCGCACATTTTTTCTTTCGAACGAAGTTGCAACGTACGGAACGCACCGCGGTCGTTCATCGCGCGGAACGCCGAGACAGCCATTTTTTGCTGCAAGGTTTTTGACGTCAGAAAAACGACTTGTTTGCCGGTTGTGAGGCCGTGTACGAGCGCCGGATAAATTCCCGCGGCGGTTTTACCAGAGCCGGTCGGTGCTTCGGCGATAAGGTGGCCGCCGGTTTCCATTGTTTGGCGAACGGCGTCGATGATTTGCTGTTGGCCGGGGCGAGGAGTGTTGTGCGGGAAAGGCAAGATGCGCGCGGCGGCGGCCTTGAGGTCGCGCTGCTCCGATTCCATGCGCCACATCGCGAGCATTTCTTTCAATCGGCGCAGGATCAACTTTTCTTCGATCGCAGTATCATAGGGCAGCGCAAGCGGCAGTTCGCGATCGCTCACCAGATCGACATAGACCAACGAACCCTCGATCGATTTATTGCCGAGCAGATGCCAGAGGTGACAGTAGATGAGCGTTTGGCGGCGGTGCTTTTCGTTTCCAGTCGCGGACCGGCGTAATTCGTCGCTGGCGATGTAACCGGATTTGAATTCTTCAATGAGCCAACCGCCGGTTTCGAGTTGGATACAACCATCAATCCGACCAGTGATTTGCGCCGTCCAGTCGTCCACTGCGATCTTTCCTTGAACAGAAACTTCACCACGGTAGCCGGGCCTGGTCGCGGTGCGTTGCGCAATGACACGACTGTGAAGTTCAGCGCCGAGACCGAGGCGATTCCAACCTTCACCCTGCCCAAAACCAATGCGGCCAAAGCTATCCTCTTCTGCTAACTCGCGGACGGAAACTTCGAAGATTTTGTTTATGGGATCGAACTTCAAGGCGATTAATTATAGTCGATTGGGCGCGGCGAAGAGAGAGTTTTCGTCCCGCGAAAAATTCGGAGCGCGGCTGTGTCGCGAGACCAGTCGCAGCACGTTGAAATTACAACTCCAGCTTTTTTGAAATCTCCGCCACGCTCATGCCGGACACAAAAATCGTTTTGTGCCGAGAGGTTTGCCCTTTGGTGATTTGGACTTTGCTTCGAGCACAACCGAGCGTGTCAGCAAGCAGCTCAATCACTGCTTCGTTTGCCGCCGCATCGACGGGGGGTGCGGTGACTTTAATTTTCAACTCGTCACCGAGTGCGGGGCCAATTTCGTTTTTCGAAGCGCGCGGCTGAACTTTGATCGCAATATAAGTTCCGCCAGTGCCCGGCTTCAAAAACGTGCTCATCAACTTTGGCTCAGGCGCTGCTTTGGCGCTTCGAACATCATCTCGTGCGCTTCCCGCAAAATCGTTGGGATCCGTTCCGCAAATGGGTTTTTGCCGCACGCGCGGATGACTTTTTTCGCGTCGAAACGAGCCGCATTTTGGCCGGGAAACCAATGGTCCGCCTGACCGAGCAAATTGTAACGCATCTTGCCCCACGTCACGAGATCGAGCGATTTTGCGTAAGTCCACAGGCGTAAAATTTCCGATACGTTGATGTCGCCAGGGATATCGAAATGCTCCGGCAACCCTTCGTGCCAGCGTGCGCACCAATCAGCGCCGAGCACAAACTTCATCTGGTCGCGCAAACGTTTTTCGATCGGCGCGATCGTTTGCGGTATGTTGTCGTAATACTCCAGCGCCGCAACGTGCTCGTCGAAATCGGTCGGTTTGGACGCGCCGCAACTCAGCGTGTGCACCTCCGGACGCGCGAGACAAAACAGGTCATTGAACTGCATCGGCGTCAGCGGCGCGCACAGGTCGATCAATGATTGTGGCGGTTCGTAAAGTTTTCCGCCTTTATCATTTGGGCTGATGATGAATACGCCCATGTCGCGTTCGGTCGCGGCCTTCACCGCCGGCCAGTTCAGGTGATTAACAAAATACCAATGCAGATTGACGTAATCGAACTCGTCCGTTTGGATCGCCTCCCAAATGACATCGGTCGTCGCGTGTGTGGAAAATCCGATGTGACGAACGCGCCCTTCCTTTTGCAACTGCCGCGCAACCTCAAGACAGCCGCCCTTCTTCATCGTCCAATCGAGCAACTCGCGATTGTTGATGCCGTGAATGCCGAGCAGGTCCACGTAGCCGAGCTTCAGGTAGTTGAATGATTGCTCAAAGGTCTCGAGAAATTCTTTCGCAGTGGCTTTTGGACTGACCTTTGTCTGAACAATAATTTTCTCACGCGCCAATTTCGGCAGCACATTGCCAAGCTGCATTTCTGATGTCCCGTAACCACGCGCCGTTTCGATGTGATTAATGCCAAGCTCGACCGCGCGATGAATCGTTGCTTCGAGGTTCGCCTGGTTGTCAGCGGGAATTTCGCTCGGCTCCACATCCTGCCACTTATGTTGATACCTCATGCCCCCACAACTGATGACGGGCATCTGCAATTCTGTCCGGCCAAATCGGCGATAGCGCATAAAAGGAAATTGTGCATACAATTCGTTTCCCATGAAAGCCAAAGAAAATTCGGCCAGCAAATGGATCAATTATCGTCCTGAGATAAAGGTGCTCGATTGCACTATTCGCGACGGTGGATTGATGAACAACCATCACTTTACCGACGAATGTGTCAAAGCCGTTTACACCGCCTGTGTGGACGCCGGCATTGATTATATGGAGCTCGGTTACAAGGCGTCGCGCAAAGTCATCACGCCGGGCGAACATGGGAAGTGGAAATATTGCGTGGAAGACGACATGCGCAAGGTCATCGCAGACCACGACCCCGGCAAATTAAAACTAACCGTCATGGCCGACGCCGAGCGCTGCGACTACCACGAAGATATTCTGCCGAAAAAGGACAGCATCTTCAGCATGATCCGCGTCGCCACATATATAAACCAGATTCCTGCCGCGCTCGATATGGTTAAAGACGCGCACGATAAAGGTTACGAAACCACGCTCAATTTGATGGCGGCCTCAGTCGTACCCGAACGTGAAATAAATGAAGGCCTGGAGTTGATGGCGAGTTCGGAGACCAAGGCTATCTATGTCGTCGACAGCTTCGGCGCGCTTTACCGCGAGCAAGTCGACTACATGATGGAAAAATACATGTCGTATTGTAAGCCCAAGAAAATTGAAGTCGGCATGCACGCGCACAACAATCTCCAACTCGCTTACGCCAATACCATCGAAGCGATCATCAACGGCGCGAACATGCTCGACGCCACCATGGCCGGTCTCGGGCGTGGGGCGGGAAATTGTCCGATGGAATTGCTCCTCGGATTCCTGCACAACCCGAAATACAAACTGCGCCCAGTTCTCAAGTGCATTCAGGAAACCATCGAGCCAATGCGCGCAAAACTCGGCTGGGGTTTCGACCTGCCCTATATGATGACCGGTTTGCTCAACCAGCACCCGCGCTCCGCGATGAAGGCAAAATCCAACGGTGCACAGGCCGACATTTTGGAGTTCTACGACGCACTGGTGGACGAGAATGCTTGAACTACTGATGTAATCGGTAGGCGAGGCTCCCGCCGAGCCTTTACAACCTGACGCGTAACCTTGAAAAAGGCTCGGCAGGAGCCTCGCCCTACCCTGCCGACGCGCAATTCACCCTTGCCAATCAATCCACCGGTTTTTAAGTTCATATCGATGGAAAGTTCGCAATTGGAGCAATATATCCCGGTGGGCATCCTCGCGATCGTCGCCCTGCTCTTCGCCGGCGGCACGCTCGTGATGTCCGTGATTTTCGGCAAGCTCGGACGCCGCACCAAAGTGAAAGATTCCGCCTACGAATGCGGGATGTTGCCTATCGGCGAAGGCAACTCGCGTCTTTCCGTGAAGTTCTACCTCGTGGCGATGCTGTTCATCCTTTTCGATATCGAAGTCGTTTTCCTTTATCCCTGGGCGGTCGTTTACAAAGAAATGCTCAAGGTCAACGCCGGGCTGATTTTTGGCTCGATGATGTCGTTCCTCGTGATTTTGTTTGTGGGCTACATCTATGCGCTGAAGAAACGCGCCTTTGATTGGAAAGAATAAGCTTTCACTCAACGTCGGTTGATTGGTGTCCCCCCAGCTCATCCTTCTATGACGAATATTAAATTTGGCACCGCTGGTTGGCGCGCCCTCATCGCTAAAGAATTCACTTTTGAAAACGTCCGGCTCTGCGCACAAGGCGTCGCCGATTACCTCAAGGCCGAACTGGCAAATCCAAAGTCTGCCATTCACGGACGCAAGCCCGAGGTCGTCATCGCGTACGACTGCCGGTTTCTCGGCCGCGAATTTGCCTTGGCCGTCGCGGAAGTTTTTACGGCAAATGGTTTAAAGCCCGTGCTCGGTGATCGTGACATGCCGACACCCGTGTTGGCCTTCACGATTCGGAAACGCAAAGCGCTCGGTGGCATCAACATTACCGCCAGCCATAATCCGCCGGAATATTCCGGGTTTAAATTTTCCGTCTACAACGGCGCAGGCGCACCACCCGAGGTTACAAAACAAATCGAGGCCACGATTGCAAAGTTGCAGAAGGCGAACTGGACATTCAAATCCGTCATCACCGGAACGTTCCAATGTCCGACGATCAATCCGCAGCCGGATTATTTTAAACAGATCCACAAACTCGTAGATTTTGCCACGATCAAGAAAGCGAAGCTCAAGATCGCCGTCGACGTGATGTATGGCTGCGGTCGTGGCTATCTCGACACTTTGCTGAAGGAAGCCGGCGCACAACTCACCGTATTTCACGACACGCCCAATCCCCTGTTCGGCGGCCATCCTCCCGAACCAAGCGCCGAGCATTTGCCGGACGTCATCAAAACCATTCGCACCGGCAAAGCGCAATTGGGTCTTTCGACCGACGGCGATGCTGATCGCTTTGGAATCGTCGATAAAGACGGCACGTTCATGACGCCAAACCAGGTTCTGGCGTTGACCTTGTATCATCTGAAAAAGAACCGTGGTTGGACCGGTGCCGCAGTACGGACCGTGCCGACCAGCGCGCAAGTCGATGCCGTCGCGCGCTTGCTCGGCGTGCAAATGCACGAAGTGCCCGTTGGCTTCAAATACATCGGCGCATTGATGGAGAGCGAACCGATCATTGTCGGCGGCGAAGAATCCGGCGGCTTGAGCGTGAAAGGTCACGTGCCAGAAAAAGACGGCATCCTCGCATGCTTACTGATGGCCGAACTCGTGGCCACCGAACGCAAGTCGCTCGGCCAAATTCTCAAAGACATCGAAAAACAAACCGGAGCGTTTTTCACCGACCGCATCAACATCCACGTCGCCGCAGAAAAGAAGGAGCACCTTCTCGCAATGCTTGGCAAAGGCCTGGAAAAGGTCGGGCCCTTCAAGGTTGAGAAATTCATTACCACCGACGGTTTCAAATTCCTGCTGCCTGATTTTGAATGGGTGGCCTTCCGCGCCAGCGGCACCGAGCCGGTCTTCCGCTGCTACATCGAAGCCAAATCCAAGAAGCATTTGGACGAATTGCGCAAAGCCTGCCGCGGATTGCTGGAATCCTAATTCTCTGGATTTCGGATTCTCGGATATCGGAATGGTAGCGCGTACGGGAATCGCACCCGTCTCCCGGCCTT
>JAQGOW010000188.1 GCA_028293405.1 Verrucomicrobiales bacterium | reverse complement strand
GCTGACGCATGGAAACCACAACTGCCGCTACAGAAGCCAATCGCCGAGAACCTCGTCCAACGCCGCAACGGCATCGCCGTCCGCAGCATCGATCTCAAGAATGGCTTAACCGAACTCGTAGGGGTTAAAGAATATTCCAGCGTCAGGCTTTACGTGCTTTGGGACGGTTCTCCGCTCGGCTGCGTCGAAATCGAAAATAAATTCCATCCAATTGCCGCTGCCGAAGTTGGCGATTACGTGGTGCAACACTTTTTTGTCCAGGTGCTGCAAGCCCAGCAAAACGTGACCGAGGAAGCTTTGTTATCCAACTTCGACCAAGCCCTGCGCTCGCTGCTTCGAATCAGGCAGAGCAGGGAAGTCGAGGCTGAACTCAGTCCGATGCGGATCTCAGTCGTCGTGGCAACCTATGACCGTCCCGACGATTTGCGACTGTGCCTCAGCTCTTTGGCGCAACAACAAACGCGCCACGAATTGGAAATTGTCGTCGTGGACAATCATCCGCAGTCCGGCCTAACGCCGCCGATAGTCGCAAATTTCCCGGACGTGAAATTCGTCACTGAAACTCGCGGGGGATTGTCCTTTGCACGCAACGCAGGTTTTCGCGCAAGCCGCGGCGATATTCTCGTCGCCACCGACGACGACGTCACCATGCCGCCGGATTGGCTGGAGAAACTCGCTGTGCCCTTCGCGCAATCCGACGTGATGATGGTGACCGGTGCGGTTCTTCCCTTCGAATTGGAAACCGATTCCCAGGTCCAATTTGAAACATACGGCGGTCTTGGTCGGGGCTTTGAACGTCGCCGCTTCGATCGCGATTGGTTTGACGTCTTCGGCAGACGGGCCGTTCCAACCTGGGAAATCGGCGCAACGGCAAACGCAGCCGTTCGCGCAAGCGCTTTGCGCGATCCGCAAATCGGGTTTCTTGATGAAGCGCTTGGAGCGGGCACTCCTACTGGTTGCGCAGAAGACACGTTGCTCTTTTATCGCGTTCTCAAAGCCGGCTACGCGATTTGCTACGAACCCTCGGCCTACGTTTGGCATCGCCACCGTCGCGATTCCAAAGCCTTGTGGCGTCAGATCTACGCGTATTCGAAAGGCCACGCTGCCTATCACGTCGTCACGCTAACTCAGGATGGAGATAGACGCGCCCTCACGCGATTATTCGCAGAAGTGCCTCTCTATTTAGCGCAATGTCTGCGTTCGTGGCTGTTTGGGTATCGGAAATTCCCTCTGTCACTCATCCTCGCACAAATTTGGGGCCACATCGTCGGTCCGTTTTCCTTGTGGCAATCGCGTCGTCGCGTAGCGCGCCTGAACCGTGAAAACATCACGCAAGAGGAATCCGAAAGACCGCTGCAGCGGACGCCGATAGCAGTAGAGATTTGAATATGAATTCACCGGGAACGATGGTCGGAACATTTGAAATGCGAACGTCGCAGCGATTGCATCGACTGATTCACTTGCGCGATCTGATTCTCGCGCTCGTCGGTCGAAACCTAAAAGCACAGTACAAAAATTCCGTGCTGGGCGTCGCGTGGTCGTTACTGAACCCGCTGTTGCAACTTCTCGTTTTCACGTTCCTGTTTCGCAAAGTCATCTCGCTCGACATCCAAAACTACGGCACGTTCGCGTTCGCCGGCCTGTTGTGCTGGTCCTGGTTTCAGCTATCGCTTCTTCAATCGACCGGTGCCGTCACGTCTCACCGCGAGTTGGTGCGTCGCCCCGGATTTCCTGCGGCAATTCTTCCCATCATCACCATCGTGACCAACTTGATGAACCTGCTCCTCGCATTGCCGTTGCTGGTCTTGTTCGTTGTTGTCGGCGGCGGGCATCTGACGGTGCACCTGATCGAGTTGCCGGTCGTCATGACAGTACAATTCGTGTTGATGCTTAGCTTGGCGTATCTGCTCGCCACCGCGAACGTCGCATTCCGCGACATGGAACACATCGCCAGCTTTGTGTTGCAGCTCCTGTTTTGGTTAACCCCGGTCTTTTACTTGGCGAGCCGAGTGCCGGGTCAATATCGGGCCGTTTACGACCTCAATCCAATGCTTCACATCATCGGCGCGTATCGTTCGGTGTTGTTGTTGGGCAAATCTCCGGATTTCGCGGCGTTGGGCGTTGTCGCGATTTTCTCAGTCGCACTGCTCGCGTTTAGTTACAAACTTTTTTCGCATCGCTGCGATCGATTCGTGGAGGAATTGTGAGCCAACCAGCTATCATCATAGATAACGTCAGCAAACGCTTTCGGTCATACGATTCCAATCGGCCCACGTCATTGAAGGAAGCTGTTCTTCACGGCATGTGGCGCGGGGGAGCGAAGAGGGCGTTCTGGGCGCTCGACGGCGTCAGCTTCGTCGTCGAGAAAGGCATCGCCCTGGGAATCGTCGGACGAAACGGCGCTGGCAAATCCACATTGTTGCGTCTTATTGGCGGCGTCGGCAAAACCGATTCCGGTCACATCAACGTCAACGGTCGCGTCGGCGCGCTCCTTGATCTCACCGCCGGCTTTCATCCCGACCTCACCGGTCGCGAAAACGTATTCATCACCGGCGTCATTTGCGGACTGACGCGAAAGCAGGTCGCCGAGCGCCTCGACGAAATCGTCGCATTCGCCGAGCTCGAAAAATTCATTGATAGCCCCGTGCGCACCTACAGCACCGGTATGCAAATGCGCCTGGGCTTCTCGATCATCATCCACACCGAACCCGAAGTCTTATTGGTCGACGAAGTTCTCGCCGTCGGCGATCTCGCATTCCAAAAAAAATGCATGGACCGGATCCGCACATTAAAAGAAAAAGGGTGCACGCTCATCCTGGTGTCGCACGACACAGAGCAGACACGGCAGATCTGCGATCGCTTGCTTTGGTTGCGCAACGGGCGTGTTGTCGCACTCGGGCCAACCGAAGAAGTCCTCAACGGCTACGTCAATGAACTCGCCGACGAGACGCGCCGTCGCACACCTGACTCCGCGAACATGACTTCGACACAGTTCGGCACATCCCTTCGTCCTCAGACAAACCGTTTCGGTTCGCAAGAAGTTCAAATCGAAGCGGTCCAAATTTTCGGTAGTGCCGGCCCATCCACGACCCAAGTCGCCAGCGGTGAACCGGTTTCCGTTCGCATTCGTTACTTCGCAAACAAACCTGTGCCGGGTCCAATCTTCAGCGTCAGCTTAAGTCGCGAAGATGGCCTGATCTGTTTTGATACCAACACCGCTGCGCAAAATATCGAGTTGCCGCCGATCGCCGGTCACGGCGAAATCGTGCTCCATTTGCAAAGGGTCGATCTCGCCGGTGGAAAATATTTCGTCGACGTTGGAATCTTCGAACATCAGTGGGCCTTCGGCTACGACTATCATTGGCACGTTTACCCCGTGACCATTCAGTCCCCGCGCGTCGATGTCGGATTTCTGCACCCGCCGCACGTTTGGGAATTAGCGCGGCCAAACGAAAGCGCGCAAACCATCAAGCGCACGTTCTAAGGAGAAGCCATGCTCACTGCATTATATAAATGGAAAGTTAAGTTCCTGAAGACACCACGCGGTTGTGCCATTTGGCGGCGCTGGCAGAACTTTCGCGGGCGACCCATTGGCAATTACTCGCACCTGCGCGATTTGATTCGTCAGCACGTCGACGGCAAAAGTTTCGTCGACATCGGCTGCATGTGGGGCGTGAACGGTGATTATTCCTTTCACGCCGAACAATGCGGCGCAACTGAAGTCAAAGGCGTCGACGTCTTTGGGCCGACACCCGAGTTCGAAGAAAAAAAGGCAAAGCTCGGCTCCGACGTTGAATTTATTTTGGGCGACGCGAGCCATCCCGCGATCCTGGAGCAGATCGGTACCGTCGATGTCGTGTTCTGCGCCGGTGTTTTGTATCACCATCCCGCGCCGTTCGATCTGTTGGTCGCACTGCGACGCATTTGCCGCGGCACATTAATTCTGCGCACTTCCACCATCCCAGAAATGACCGGCCTACAAAACGCTGCCGTCTACTGGCCGATGATGAGCGCCGAAGCGCGCCAACTTTGGAACCTGAGCAGCCTCGGTTTGCTGCGTCAGGAAGGTATAACCGAAGCCTTCAATCCCGAGGCCGGTTACGGCAATTGGTTCTGGGGCCTCACGCCAAGCTGCCTCGCATCGTTATTGGAAACCGCCGGCTTCCGTGTGGATCGCCGCGAAACCGAACCATTCGCGCAAACCTTCATCTGCACAGCTGTCGATAGCCCGTTCGGACATCGTTTGCCCGACGAAGAAGAATCGCGTCAGATGGCCGCCGAAATTTCAATGCAGAAAATTGCACAACCGGCCTAATGGGAGCGGGAAATAAACATCGTCGCGAAGTTGGATAACGACACGACTAACGTCAAAGTTGATCGATGCATGGTGCAGGTTCGGAACATAGGTAACACAGGTGGTTCAGAACATGGGTAACACTTTACAGGCGGAGACAGTGTTGA
>JAQGOW010000183.1 GCA_028293405.1 Verrucomicrobiales bacterium | reverse complement strand
GATGCTACTTTTCGCCATCGTAATGGTTGTTCTCGGCTTACTGGCCGCGGTGGGCTTTTTCCTCGCGAATCGCACGCAAACGCAGGCCGAAGAGCCAATTGAAGTTAAGCCGATGAACGAAGACGTCGTGACTTATCTGGCGGCGGAAGTTCCGGCAATCTTGCAAGAGGCGCTCTCTGCTGTGCCTTTGGCCACCGTTGAGGAGGCGCTGATGGGTTGTTATGGAACGATGGGTTTGGCCGCTGACAAAACCACCGTTCGACCGTTCCAATCCAGCTCGTTGGATGAATTGCTGGTACGCACCATATCGGTCGTCACTGCGATGCAGAATGAGCAACATATCTCGAAATTCACTATTTCGACCTATGGCAAATCCAAAACGAATCCACACGTCGATCTGCTTGCGCACAGCACCGAACCCAAACGCATCCGACCGGTTCGATTCTGGCGAACGCACGAAGGGTTTGTCGCAAGTTTCCCGGCTTGATCGGATGTTGCAGCGACTCGCCTTATCGTCGAATAAACCGCGGCTAATAAGCACGAGAGAGATTGACTCCAATCAAGCTTGTGAAAAGTTTCACAAAGTTCTTGCAGTCACTCCAGTGAGTGCTAGTTTTTAAAACGATAGTTTAGATAATCGACGACACTATGAATACACGTTCCGCTTCACTGACTGCTCTCGCGTTGAGCTTAACCGCTGCTTCCCTTTTTGCCGGCGATATCACTGGGAAAGTCACTCTTAAAGGCACCCCACCGCCCGAAACGCCGATCAAGTTTGACCAGAATTGCGGCGCGTTTCATACCGGTCCCGGCTCGACCCGCCGTTACGTTGTCGCGGGTGACGGCGGATTGGCCAATGTGTTTGTTTATATTTCCAAAGGTGCCGAAGGTAAGAAATTCGAGACGCCGACCACCCCGGTAATCCTCGATCAGAAGGGTTGCATGTATCAACCTTACATCGTCGGTGCGATGGTGAATCAGACGATTCAAATCAAGAATTCGGATCCCATTTTGCACAACGTGCATGCGTTGCCGAAGGATTCAGCCCAGGAATTTAATTTTGCTCAACCGCTCCAAGGCCAGACCGATGAACGCAAGTTCACCTCGCCCCAAGTGCTCGTTAAAGTGAAGTGCGACGTGCATGATTGGATGTTGGCGTATGTTGGTGTTGTCGATAATCCGTATTTCGCGGTGACCGACGAAAGCGGTAAGTTCACGATCAAGAACGTTCCTCCTGGTAATTACACCGTCACGGCGTATCACCTCAAAGCACACGCCTTGAAACCTGGTGAGACTAAAGACATCAAGGTCGAAGGCGCACCTGTCACTGCCGATTTCACAGTGGAAGTTCCGAAGTAATAGTGTCTGAACCCGCCCCAGTTTATCGCCCGGGGGAAACCCCGGGCAACGCGAACACGCCTTTGCGCGTGTTTTCGCTTTTGACCGCGGTCATGACTTTCGCGCTCGTGTGGGTTGGCGGGCTCGTGACGAGCCACGGCGCAGGCATGGCGGTGCCGGATTGGCCCAACACATACGGTTACAACATGTTCTTCTTCCCGATCAGTAAATGGATCGGTGGAATTTTCTACGAACACAGCCATCGCTTGATCGCCTCGGGTGTTGGGCTGCTGACGAGTATTCTGGCGCTGTGGTTATTTGGATATAAATCGCGGAATTTTCTACGAGTCGTTGGTGTCGTTTTGTTGCTCGCAGGGATTGCTGCGGCGATTGCGCGTCCGCAAAGGTTGTCCGAAGATTTGCTGCTGGCCGCGATCGGTCTGGTCGGTGTCGTCGCCAGCTTCGTTTGGCCGCGTTGCGAACCTTCGGCTAAATGGTTGCGGACGTTGGGAGTGATTGCGTTCTTTGCCGTCGTTGCCCAAGGCGTGCTCGGTGGCTTGCGCGTTACGGAAATGAAGGACGAACTCGGCATCTTCCACGCGACATTGGCGCAAATGTTTTTCTGTTTGGTTTCGGCGATTGCACTGTTCCAAACGAAGTTCTGGAAAAAGCTTCAGCCGACAAATATTTCCAGTTCAGTCAAAACTCTCTACGCAATCACGACGGTTTTGGTGCTCGCGCAACTGGTTCTTGGCGCAACGATGCGTCATCAGCACGCTGGCCTATCGATTCCAGATTTTCCTCTCGCCTACGGTAAAGTATGGCCTGCCACGGACGCCGAATCAGTCGCGCATTACAACCAGACGCGGATGGTTCCAGAAGCTTACGGCTTCATCACTTCTGCGCAGATTGTTTTGCAGATGGTGCATCGAATTGTCGCTCTGACGATCGTGGTTTGCGTCATCACCTGCTTCGTCCGGACACTCCGGCAGTTTGGGTGGAACAATATCCTGACGCGCTGGACGTGCGGCTGGCTCGTTCTGATTTGCTGTCAGGCGTTCCTTGGCGCAGCAACCATTTGGACCGGAAAATCGGCCGATGTCGCTACGGCACACGTCGCCTTTGGTGCGCTATGCTTGCTTTCCGGCACGTTTTTAACGATAGTGGCGTTTCGTATGCTGGCAGCCAACGCGGACCAAAAAGTTCGCGCAGTTCCGATCAAAAACAATTTCGGCATTTCGCATTCGACGACCTGACAATGAAAGTGACGGCAACTACCATCGCTTCTGCTCCCGTGATTTCTACTGAAACTCGCGTCGGCGAATCCGTTGCTGCTGGTAAATCCACCTTCGCGCTGCTCAGCGATCTGTTCAAAGCCCGGCTCACGTTTTTAGTTCTGCTCACCACGCTGGTTGGTTTTTACGTCGGCTCGCGTGGGCCGATTAATTATTTGTTGATG
>JAQGOW010000177.1 GCA_028293405.1 Verrucomicrobiales bacterium | reverse complement strand
TGACCAACGGACAATATCCACCGGCAACTTGGGTGGTGAAAATTGCTTTTAGATGAGCCCAATCGAACGACAGCACGTTTGGGTTTTCGTAAACGAACAGGTTGTCGTCCCAATTGACGAAGCCGTTCGAGAGCGAGGGCACGAAGACGGCGCACGTAATCGCCAGCACGAGCACAACAGGCAACATTCTCCGCGATGGAGGTCCTGATTGTGCTTCGGCCATCGGCACTAACTACCTGCAAATGTTCCTTCGATAAAGCGCAAACCCGCCGCGCTCGTTTGGATTGATTCCCATTTGGCTCGAAGTCATCCTCCGCGTAGGTTCTCGATTCCAATCATTTGCGGCAGCACGCGTCGTGACCGGCAGTCGATTAAAGTTGCGCGATTTGTGCTGGCACGTTTGCAGCAAAGGCCGAATGTCGCGACTGAGTTGATCGACTTGGCAGAACGGAATTTCCCGATCATGGAGGAGCGATTACATCGACGCGATGATCCGCCCCCGGGATTGCGCGAGTTCGGCGAAACTATGGATCGCGCCGACTCGTTCATCATCGTCACGCCCGAATACAACAACGGTTATCCCGGCGTGTTGAAGAATGCGCTCGATTATTTGCTGCCGGAGTATGAACGCAAACCGGTTGGAATCGTGACCGTTTCGGCTGGAGGGTTTGGCGGGATCAACTGCCTCGCGCAACTGCGCCTCGTGTGTCTCGGGATGGGCGCGTTGCCGATTCCTGAAAATCTTTCTATCTCCAGCGTGCAGGATTCGTTCAAAGACGATGGAACCCCGAATGAGCCGAGGTACGAGAAACAATGCGCGGGGTTTTTAGACGAAATGCTTTGGTTTACAGACGCGATTGCCGCGCGAAAAGCGAAAGATAAATCAGCGTAAACCGCAGCTTACGCGCTGACCAGTTTGTCCAACACGACTTCGCAACCTTCACGAGCCGCTTCAACGACGAGCGATGATTGATGGTGCGCCACCATCTGGCGCGCGCGCGCGACCATGCGCGAAACGTGTTCGTCCGAATGGTCGGGGTCGTGATGGAAGAGGAACAAGCGTTTGGCGTTTGCTTTGATTGCGAACGCGACGCTGTCTTCCATGCAACTGTGGCCCCAGCCGACGTGGGACGGATATTCTGTGGAGTCGTATTGCGAATCCAGGATCAGCACTTCGCAGTCTTTGATGAACTCGAGTAATTTGGTGTCCTGATCGTGGGCGAATTCGCGATCTTCCTTTGAGACGACGCGCGATTCTTTTTCCATTTCGGAGCGCAGCCGTTGAAACAGCTCGACATCCGGCAGGTAGCAAACGTCGCCGGCATCGGTCTGCACGCGGTAGCCCATGCAGACGCCCGGATGATTGAGAAAGTGAGCGCGCACCGGTACGGAATTGATTTTAAAGTCGAGGTCGCGCAGTTCTTCGATCGCAACGTGACCGGGCATTTGTTGCATCGAGATCGGGAAATACGGACTTTCCATTTGGCTCGACAAAGTCGCCTGCAACCCGCGTCGCGCGCCTTCGAACCCATAAATCGTGATGCGATTTTGGGAATTGTAGGCCGGCATGAAGAACGGGAAACCCTGGATATGATCCCAATGCGTGTGGGTAATCAGGATGTTGATGTCGACTGGACGATTCTTAAATTCGCGCTCCAGGGCGACACCGAGCGGGCGAATGCCGGTGCCAGCGTCTAAAATAATAATCTCGTTGTTAACGCGCATTTCGATGCACGAGGTATTGCCGCCGTAGAAAACCGTGCTTTCACCTGGCGCAGCAATGGACCCACGAACACCCCAGAATTTTACTTTGGTGCGTTTGTCGGTGGGAACAACAGGCGCGGCTCGGAAGGTGGTGCCGCCGTCAGTGAAACGGTCGAGCACGCGCGCGAGATTGGTGAAATTTATCGGCTTAACCAAATATTCATCCGCACCGGCTTCGAGCGCGTTCATGCGGTCGGTCGCGTAACCGCTACCGGTGGTAACAATGATTGCGGTGCCATCGGCGTGCTCTTCCTGCGATCGGAACGTGCGACAGAATTGAAACCCGTTGCAACGCGGCATCAGAAGATCGCAGAGGATCGCTTGCGGATGATGGCGCAACGCCAGTTGCAGGCCGACCTCGCCATCGTCGGCTTCGAGCACATTCCATTCGTGCTCTTTGAGCCAGTCGGAGACGATGCCACGGAATTCGCGATTATCGTCTATGAGCAAGACAGTTTTCATCAGGCTTTTGGCGGAAGCTATGGTTTCAAATCTTGCCGAAAACTCAAGTTAATGTGAACCGAACAAATTAGTGATCTTTTGTTTCACTTCGGCGGGCATTTCGATGAGGGGCGGCCATTCGCGTTTGAAACCTTCGCCGGCGAGTTTTTTCGTCGCGTCGATTCCCATTTTCGTGCCGATCGCAAATTCAGAGGTCGCATGGTCGAGAACATCGGCGGGGCCTTTCGTGAAAATCGTATCGCGCTGAGGCTCGGTGTTCGCGCACAACCGGAAAAGCACGTCGCTGGTATTATGGACGTTCACATCGGCATCAACGACGACGATGTATTTTGTGAACATCATTTGGCCCATGCCCCAGAGGCCGTGCATAATTTTGAAGGCCTGCATCGGGTAGGTTTTTTTGATGCTGACGAAAACCATGTTGTGAAATACGCCTTCCGCCGGAAGCGCGATATCCACGATTTCCGGGAAACTCATTTTGAGAATCGGCATGAACAACTTCACGCTCGCGGTGCCGATGTAAAAATCTTCCATCGGCGGAATACCAACAATCGTCGCTGGATAAATAGCGTCTTTGCGATGCGTGATTGCGGTGACGTGAAACACCGGGTAAAGATCTGCAAGCGAGTAATAACCGGTGTGATCGCCAAACGGCCCTTCCATGCGCAGCGGCTCTTTGGGATCGATGTAGCCTTCAATCACGACATCGGCATCGGCCGGAACTTCGAGGTCGTTCGTTAGACATTTGACGAGGTCGACTGATTTTTTCCGCAGATAACCGGCGAGAAGAAATTCGTCCACGCCGTCGGGCAGCGGTGCGGTTGCGCAAAATGTGAAAACAGGATCGCCACCGAGGAAAATGCTCACGGGCATGCGCTCGCCGGTCTCGTAGTAGCGCCGGCCATGACGCGCGGCGACTTTCTGCAATTGCCAATGCATGCCGGTGGTTTGCTCGTCGTAAACCTGGATGCGATACATGCCGATGTTGCGTTCACCAGTGTCGGGATCCTTGGTGACGACGCACGGCAAAGTTATAAAACGGCCGGCGTCCATCGGCCAACATTTCAGAATCGGGAGATCAAGAAGTGTCGGTAACCCTGCCGAAGCTGGAGTGGAATTTGGAAAGCGCTGCACCACTTCCTGACACGCGCCACGTCCGACGAGTTTGGGTTTGGCGTGACGCAAATCGAGCGCGG
>JAQGOW010000118.1 GCA_028293405.1 Verrucomicrobiales bacterium | reverse complement strand
GCATATATAGAACTGCACATCGAGCAGGGGCCCGTGTTGCTGGACCTGAACCTTCCGCTTGGCGCGGTGCTCGGAACCTTTGGCGTGGAGCGTCACGCGATTACTTTCAAAGGGCAGGCAGCCCATTCGGGCAGCACGCCGATGAATCGTCGCAAAGACGCATTTCTCGCGGCGGCAAAGATGAGCCCTGCGATTTACAAAATTGCCGAGCGTAGCAAAGGCGGCGTTTGCACCATCGGTTCGTGCACGACAAAACCCGGCATCGTGACCAGTGTGGTTGAGGAATGCCGGATTACACTCGACCAAAGACACCTCGATGGTGCGGCGCTCACGCGAATGTTCAAGGAAGCGCAAGAAGCGAGTCATCGGTTTGCAAAAGAGGGAAGCGTCGGCGTTTCGTGGGAGCGCCTTTGGCAGATTGATCCACGTCCTTTCAACAACGACCTCATTGAACTTTGCGACGAATCGATTCGCGAGACGTGCGGGCAATCACATCGTTTGCCATCGGGACCGTTGCACGACGCTGCGGAAGTCGCGGCGGCCGGTGTGCCGACGGTGATGATGTTCGTGCAAAGTTTGCACGGCATCAGCCACAATAAAATCGAAGACACCAAAGAAGAGCACCTCGAAATGTGTGTGACCGCGTTTGATAAGCTCGCGGAAAAGACAATCGACTGGATCCAGCGCGCGTCGGCTTAGGCCAGAATTTTGGGCGCGCCGGTGCTTTGACGAACCACGATTGCTGCCGATAAACGCGTCGACACAGGTTGGTGTCCGTGTAAATACTGCTTCATCAATTCCACCGCGGCGCGACCCAGCCGCGCTTTCGGCTGACGCACCGTTGTGAGCGGAACTTTGAAATGTTCGCTCGTTAGAATATTGCCGAAGCCGGTAATCGAAATGTCGTCCGGAATCTTCGCCCCTTGTTTCAGGAAAGTATTAGCCGCGCCGATCGCAACCATGTCACTCACAGCCTGGATTGCCGTGATCTGCGTTCCTTCATTGATCAACTGCAACGCGGCAGATTCACCTTCTTCGATAGTGCTGCCAGCGGAAAAAACGAGTTTGTCATCCACTTCGATTCCGGCTTCGCGAAGCGCGCGCCGATAACCTTCGAGCCGTTCTTGGGCGATCGGCGAAGCCATCGGCCCTGACAAAAACGCAATGCGCTTATGCCCGAGTTCGAGCAAATGTTTCGTCATCGCGTAACTGCCGTTCAGATCGTCTCCTTCGACGTTCACGAACTGCTGACAAAATGCCGAGCGTTGACCGAGGATAACTGTGGGTATGCGCCGGTTGTAAACCTCGTTGTAAATCGGCGCAGTCGGTTCAAGTCGATAAACAGGCACGATGAATAAACCGTCGACGCGCCGCGCAAGTAAGCGTCGGATGCAGGCCTCTTCGCGCTCCTGAATGTTCAATGTGTGCGCGATGATGAGGTCGTAACCCATTTCATGCGCGCTTTCCTCGATGGCGGAAACCATGCGTGCGTAGACCGGATTAACGATTGTGGGGAGCAACAGACCGAGTATGCGACTGGTGCGACTGCGCAAGCCTTGCGCTGCGGAGTCGGGCACGTAACCCATCTGCTGCGCCAACAGTTTGATGCGCGTTTTCGTGTTCGCCGAAATATCCGGCGCGTTGCGCATGGCCTTGGAGACGGTCATGACCGAAACTCCAGCGGCGGCGGCGATGTCTTTTAAACGAACCATTTCAACTACGCGTTATACGGCTGAGCCGCTCCAGTGCAGTTTGCGACGAATCGTTTCGAAAAACGACGTGCCGCCGGGATGCAATAAATTGACGATCCGCGAACTGCGACGAATCGTGACCACGTCTCCCACCCCGAGAGACGTTTCAAGATGTCCATCGGCGGCGACAATCGTTTCGACGTTCTCGGTAACGAGTTTGACTTTAATCGTTGAATCGAGGCTGACAACAAGCGATCGATTCGACAGCGCGTGGGCGCAAATCGGGGTGATCGCAAAAACGTTTGCGTCTGGTTTGATGATCGGACCGCCGGCGGAAAGTGAGTAGGCTGTCGAACCGGTCGGTGAACTGACAATCAAACCGTCACCGCGATAGCGCGTGAGCTGTTCGCCATCGACACTGACATCAACGTCGATCACCCGCGAAGCCGCGCCGTGGCTGATAACGATGTCATTCAAAGCGGACATCGTGACTGGTTTGGTAGAACATTCCGCGGCAGCTTCGATTAACGAGCGGCGTTCGATCACGAAGTCTCGTTCCCAAAGTTTTTTTAGTGCCGGTGCAAGTTGATGCGACGGCACTGCAGTCAGAAAGCCGAGACGTCCGACGTTGATTCCCAAGATGGGAGTTTGGCTTCCGTCGATCTCCGCAACGACGCGCAGAATGGTTCCGTCACCACCAAAAACCAGCAGCACATCAACTGCCTTCGCCAAGGCGGCGAAATCGGGGTGTGTTTCACACTTTACCTTCGCAAACGACGCGCTCGCTTCGTCGGTCGCGGCCTGGTGGCCGGCTTTGGTGATGAGCGAGATGGCGCGTTGCAATGCGACGCGGCTAGCCGGCTTGTCGGAATTCGCGATGAGGCCGACGCGATGGATGTCCGCTCGTTGGTTGTTACGCGGCTTTTTCAAGTAGCACTAGAAATTCTTTGTTGCCGGCGGGGCCGAGCAGGGGGGATTCGACTTGGCCACTCCATTTCAAAGTGGTTTGGCTGCTGACAAAAGCGCGCAACTCTTCCAACACGCGCGCGTGCACGGCCGGGTCGGTGATGACTCCGGCGCCTTTGTCGGCTTCAGCTTTGCCGGCTTCGAACTGGGGTTTGACGAGAGCCACAATCTTTCCGGAAGGTTGCAGTAAACCCAACGCAGCGGGAAGAATTTTCCGCAGCGAGATAAAGGAACAATCGATGACGATGATGTCGCCGCCGGTAAATGGTTTGCGAAAGCTGTCGGGCTTGAGGGCGCGCGCGTTGGTTTTTTCCATGACGACGACGCGCGGATCGCGGCGCAGTTTCCAGGCGAGTTGTCCGTGGCCGACGTCGACGGCGTAAACGCGTTTGACGCCGCGTTGCAACAGGCAATCGGTGAAGCCGCCGGTGGACGCGCCGAGGTCGATGGCGGTCAGGCCGTTGACGTCCAACTTAAATTCGTTGAGGGCGTGTTCGAGTTTGTGTCCGCCGCGACTGACGTATTTTTCGGGGGCATCGACGGTGATGGTGTCTTCGGCGGCGACGGCGTCGCTCGGTTTCTTGGCTTGTTGGCCGTTGACGCGAACTTGCCCGGCGAGGATGGAGCGTTTGGCTTTTTCCCGGCTTTCCGCAAGTTTGAGGTCAACGAGTGCCTGATCGAGACGCATGGCGAGAAGGTGGAAGCGGGCGCGTCAAAGTTCAAGAAGCAAAGCTCAATGGAGGCATTGGAACTCTTCAACCATTGATTGTTTTACATAGTCGCTTAGTACAGACTCGAACTTTCCGTGACCTGTTTCAGAACCCAATTCGTGAATAGGAAACGCTCGTCTATGATTACTCGTGGGCAGCGCTTTTGTACAACAGCAATTGGCGCGGTGATCGCGCTGATTCTTACCGTCATAACCCTTCCTGCTTTTGCACAGCAACGCGTCCTAGGCGTGGATATTTCTTTTTGGGATTGTGGGTCGACGAGCACTGGGATTTCGCAAGCCAATTGGAACACTGCTTACACGACTGGCAGCAGAGTTTTCGTTTTCCATCGATCGAGTCGCGGCGGCACCACCGGAGTAGATCAACCCCAGGGCACACCGGGTGGAGGCACCACCGCCACGTTTTCCCATCGCTACGATGACCCGCGCTTTATCCAAAACATCATTCGCGCCACGGCCGCGGGAATGCACGTCGGCTCTTATCATTTTGCGCGACCCGACATCGCGGGCAATACGGGCACTGACGAAGCCAATCATTACCTCGAAATGGCCGGCGCGTGGATGCGTCCCGGTTATCTTCCACCGGTGTTTGATCTCGAAGCGGGATCCGGCAGCGACACCCTCGCGCAATTTGTCATCGATTTCTCCGACCGAATTTATGCGGTGATGCAAATCCGTCCTGGTATCTACATCAACGGCAATTACTCGACGGTTCTGCAAAACGCTACTCAGGCGCGCCGCGATGCTATCGCAAAACCGCAGAGTTTCTGCCCAAGCTCCATCGGCCCGGATTATCCCATGCTTTGGGACGCTCGCTATCCGACGACTTACAACGAACAAGTCGACACTCCGCAAACTACTTTCGCAGGATTTTATGGCCCGTGGGACGATTACGGCACCGCGCAGCCGTGGGCCTTTTGGCAATTCAGCAGCACTGCGTCGATTGCGGGATTTAACAACATCGATACAAGCGTGGACAGCAGTGTCGCTCATGGCGATATCGAATACGTCCGCAACTTCCTCATTCCTGCAATTTGGTGGAACGATACGAGCGGTGATTGGAGCACATTAGCAAATTGGAATAGTGGTCAAACTCCCGTCGCGCCGGTCACGCCTGCCGACCAGGCAACTCCTTATGCCACCGGCGGATTGCCGACACCGCGCGCACCGGGTGAATCCGGCTCTGGACCAACTTCCGGTCAATACGACACCGTCGTTCTCGAACGCACGAACGCGAACATCACCGTCACGCTTTCTTCCGGCGCGTATAACGTTCGCAAATTATATATGCGCGAAGCGTTGAATCTCACTGGCGGTTCTCTCACGATCAATTACGACCCGACTTACCGCTCTAACAATTCTACCGCGGTCTTGCACGGTGGGCCTATCTCCGCTCAGTTTTCCGGCCCAGTGACTCTTAGCGGCAATGCAGCCCTGACTGTTCATACACTTCAGGTCGACACAAATCGCGTATTCACGCTGGCTGGCGGCATTCTGACTTTCAACACCATCAACCTGATGCCGCACCCGACTGCACCCGCAAAAATTTTGATCACGGGCGACGTCTCCTTCACCGCGTCAACGAGTTCGACCTCGGTGATTACGACCGGCGCTGGTTCAGGAATCGCGGGATCAATCGATCTCAACGCCGGTTTGCGCAGGTTCAATGTTGGCAGCGGAGTTGATGGCGTCGACGTCTCGATCGATGTCCCGTTGACTAACGGCGCGATCAACAAAGCCGGTCTCGGCACGATGCGTTTGAAAGCGGCCAACACTTACGCCGATGGAACGACAATTTCCGCTGGAACTTTGCTCGTCAACAACTCGAGCGGTTCGGCCACCGGCAGCGGCGGCGTTACAGTCGACGGCGGCACGTTGGCTGGCACGGGCACGATTTCAGGAATCGTGACGGTGAATGCGGGAGGAACGATTGCGCCGGGACCGTCCATTGGACATTTGAGATTAGGCGCACCGCCGATTCTCGGTGGAACGACGTCGATGGAAATCGCTCGTACCAACGGGGTGCAGACCTGCGACACAATCCTGGTGACCAATGGCGTGTTGAATTATGGAGGCACTCTTGTGGTGTCCAATATCGGCGCGACCTTGACGGGCGGTGAATGGTTTGTTCTTTTCAGCGCGCCGGCTTACCGCGGCGCGTTTGCCGCGTTGACTCTGCCGCCGCTCGACGCCGGACTGAGTTGGGACACGAGCGCGTTGACGGTCGATGGTTCGATCAAAGTCCACGTCGGACCGCCCCCGGCCGCGCATTTTCTCGGAGCGCCAGACGTCAGTGGCAATCCCGCGCTCCAGTTTTCGGTTGATTCGGGTTGGACGTATTATTTGGATCGTTCGAGTGACTTGAGCGACTGGAAAACGATTTGGACAAACCTCCCGCCGGGCAGCCGGGTCATCAATTACGCCGACCCCAATCCTTTGTCGCCCGCGGGCTATTACCGCCTGCGTTGGGTGCCGTAAGTCGCTCATTCGGAAATATTTATCTCTTGCCTGAGCCCCCCGGAATGGCTCCGGGGAGCCCCCGAATGGTTCCGGGGCATGGCAGAAGAGTTCTGCCATAAGGTTAAAGGCTTCTGCCACGTGGTAGAGGGGCTCTACCATAAGGTTGCAGGCCTCTGCCACGTGGTAGAAGGTCTCAACCATCTGGCAGAGATCGTCTGCCATAAGGCAGAGGTTCTCAACCATGTGGTGGAACGTCTCAACCAGCTGGTGGAAGGCTTCAGCCTTGCGGTGGAATGGTTTTATGAGCCCATAAAATGATAATATGGGTCAATAAAATGGTTTTATGAGGAGCTGGATTTGGCCGAAGTGGCTATTATTTAGTGAGTTGGGAGGTATTTCGTTCAAAGTAACTGCCAATCTCGTAAAAACTGTCACCAGCCACGCTTTTTTCGGGCACTGTGAAATTTTTTCGAGCGCCGTCTCTCATCACAATCCGGAGATTGGCAAGGCCACGATCCTTATATGCTGAAACCTTTGACACATCATTCCAATTTACGACCGTATATTTAATCTGCCAAAAGCGCCCGATTCGAAACACCTTCGCGATTTGCTGCGAATCGAACTCTGTGCGCGAGTAGGTGCAAAATACAGTAATCGGAAGTGCTACGGCCCCAACAATTGCCAACCCAACGCTTTGGAAAAAAAGACAAATCCAAGCAGGTGCCAAGGCTAGAACAAGAATTCGCGTCGGCAATGCATACGCGTATTCGGAACATTGCTGACGCACTGGGAAATTCATGGGGTTTTTATTAATCAGTCGCCCATTGATTGTATAGCCCCAATTCCCCTTCAAAAAACCCTCACACTTTTCCCCGCTCTAGCGTATGTTGACCTTTCGGCAGGACACAACATGACACCTAAATTATTTTCAGAACTCGGTCTTTCGCCCAATATTCTCAAAGCCATCGAGAAACTCGGCTTCGAACAGGCTTCGCCTATTCAGGCCGAATCCATCCCGGTCTTGATGAGCGGACGCGATGTCGTCGGCCAATCCCAAACCGGCTCCGGCAAAACCGTCGCCTTCGCCGCGCCGGCCATCGAGAAGGTCGATGTGGCGGTGCGCGCGGTGCAGATTTTGATCCTGTGCCCGACGCGCGAGCTGGCCGTGCAGGTTTCCGAAGAAGTCCACAAGTTGGCGCTCTTTACCCGCGGCATTCATGCGCTGCCCATTTACGGTGGGCAATCGTATGACCGCCAAATCAGCGGCTTGCGGCAAGGCGCGCAAATCGTCATCGGCACGCCCGGGCGCGTCATGGACCACATGCGTCGCGGGACGTTGCGCCTGGATAAAATCAAAATGGTGATTCTCGACGAGGTCGACATCATGTTGAACATGGGTTTCCGCGATGACATGGAAACGATTCTCAAGGAAACGCCCGCGGAACGGCAGACGGTGCTCTTCTCGGCGACGATCCCGCGCGCGATTCAGGATTTGATTTCCAAATACACGCGCGATCCGCAACGTGTGGCCATCGAGCGCAAGGAGCTGACGGTGCCGACGGTGGAGCAGAGTTATTTCGAGGTGGATCGGCGGTTCAAGATCGAGTTGCTCACGCGCTTGATCGATATTTATGACCTGAAGCTCGGCATCATTTTCTGTAACACGAAGCGTATGGTGGATGACTTGGTGGATCATTTGAATGCGCAGGGTTATTCGGCGGATCGTTTGCACGGCGACATGAACCAGCAGCAACGCGATCGCGTGATGACGAAGTTTCGCAAGAGCGGTTTGGAGTTTCTCGTCGCGACGGATATCGCCGCGCGCGGTATCGATGTCGATGACGTGCAAGTGGTGTTCAACTACGACTTGCCCTACGACGTGGAAGATTACCTGCATCGCATCGGCCGCACCGGTCGCGCCGGCAAGAGTGGTCGCGCCATTTCGTTTGTCGGCGGACGTGAGTTGTTCCAAATCCAAAACATCGAGCGCTTCACCAAAGTGCGCATCAAACGCGCCGCAGTCCCGACGGCAGGAGAAGTCGAAGAAGCGCGCGCGAATGTGTTCATGGAAGAGTTGCGCACGATTTTGAAAAGCGGTGAGTTCAAGAAACAAGATCACGTCGTGGAGCGATTGTTGGAAGAAGGTTTTACTTCAACGGACATCGCCTCGGCCTTGATTCATCAATTGCAAAATGGCGCCGGTGCACCCGCCGCCAAACCCGCCGCGCCAAGTCGCGAAGAAGAACGCCCGCGTTACGACGATCGTCCTCGCCGCGACGATGGCCCACGCAACTTCGAGCGCCGCGATGACCGTCCGATGCGCCGCGATGATCGTCCCGCGCGCCCGAGCTTCGCCGCCGACCGTCCAGCACCGCCCGCACGCAAACCCTGGGTCGCCGCCGAACCACGCGCAGCACGTCCAGCCGCCGTTGCCGCACCGAAACCACAACCTGCTAAACTTGCGGAAGCCGCGCCGGTCGAGAAGAAGCCCGAGCACGTCGAAAAGAAATTCGTGCCCAAAGAAGCGCCCGTTGCCAAGGAGCCAGCGCATTCACCCGTGCCCGAAGTTGAAGCTCCTGATCTCGTCAAAGGCCGTCCCGCAAAACGCGGACCCTTTGGCGCACCATTCGGCTCTCCGGCACCCAAGCCCAAAGCCGCAAGCCGTCGCACACCCGAAGAACAAACCCGCATCTTCCTGAACGTTGGCGCCGAAATGGGAGTTGAAAAAGGCGATATCGTCGGAGCTATTTTAGGCGAAACAGGATTGCCCGGCGATACCGTTGGAGTAGTGGACCTGCGCGAACGCCACGTTTTCGTGGACGTCGCCAAAGAACACGCCAACTCAATCATCTCCAAGTTGAACCGCACCCAAATCAAGGGACACAAACTTAAGGTGAAAGTCGCCTAAGTTTATTCGTCAATGTCCGCGATTTTAACGGCCTCTGATCTGGAAGTTCGGCACAACGAATTGATTGTGCTCGACCGCGCGTCCCTAGCTATCGAGGAGAACGCGCGCGTCGGGATGGTCGGCCGCAACGGTTGCGGCAAATCGACGTTCCTGAAAATCATCGCCGGAATACTCACGCCCGACGCCGGTGAAGTCGTGCGCCGACGCGATCTCGTTGTCGGCTATTTGCCGCAGGAATTCGCGCTGGACCCGAACTTGACCGTCGAAGGAAACGTTCGCACCGGCGCGAAGCAGGTGCTCGATTTAATTCACCAATTCGAAACATTACCCGCCGATTCCAAAAAGCACGGAGAGATCGAAGAACACATTGCGCGCCTCGACGGTTGGGCCATCGATCGTCACATCCAAACCGCGATGGCGCACCTCAGTTGTCCAGATGGCGACCGTGACATTTCCACGTTGAGCGGCGGCGAAAAGCGGCGTGTGGCTCTGTGCCGCTCCATCATTGCACAGCCCGACCTCCTGATTCTGGACGAGCCGACAAACCATTTGGACACCGACTCCATCGAGTGGCTTGGGCAATTTCTGCAAAGTTACCGCGGCGCGTTTTTGATGGTCACACACGACCGCTATTTCCTCGACCAAATCACCAACGGCATCGTCGAGTTGGCCAACGGCCGCTTCTATTCTTACACCGGCAACTACACCAGTTACCTCGACGCCAAAGCCCAACGCCAGGCTGCTGAGGAATCGGTGGAACACGCAC
>JAQGOW010000014.1 GCA_028293405.1 Verrucomicrobiales bacterium | reverse complement strand
TGATGATGTCCATGTTCGTCAGCTTCGCTTTTGGGAAAAACTGGTTCGTGACGCTCAGCACGTAATCGATTTCTTTTGGCTCGGCGAAAAGTTTCTCGCGTGAACCGGAGTAATCGGTGTCAGTTGTGCCGAGGATAATTCGCTCGCCCCAGGGAATGACGAAAAGCACGCGCACGCCTTCGGTCATGACAACGGCTTCGGTCATCGGCAAACGCTCTTTGTCGATCACGACGTGGATGCCTTTGGTGAGACGGAGTTTTACTTCGCTGTGCGGCACTGAGTTCGCCCAGGGACCGGTTGCATTCACAACGGCGCGAGCTTTAATTTTCAGTGCCGCGCCTGAAACCCCATCTTGCAATTCGCACGACCAAACGTCGCCCTCGCGTTGTGCGTTCTTGAACTGAACATAGTTCGCGCAAATGGCGCCGTGCTTTGCTGCGGAATGCATTGTGTCCATCACCATGCGGGCGTCGTTGGTCAGCGCGTCGAAGTAACGCGCAGAGCCAATGAGGTCCTTTTCGTTAAGACCGGGCAAATGCGCCGCAGTCTCGCGCGGGTTCATGCCGCTGGAGCGTTGGAAATTTCCACCGCCGCAAAGCAGATCGTAAACGCGCACGCCGATTTTCAGTTGCCAGCAGGGATAGGCGGAGCCGCGATAGCATGGAAAATTGAATGGCAAAGGTTGCGCGAGATGCGGCGCGATTTTTCCTAGTGTCATTTTTTCGACGCTCGCTTGTCGCACCAGGCCAATCTTCCCCTGGGCCAAATAGCGGATGCCGCCGTGAAGTAATCGGCTCGAACGGCTGCTGGTACCAAACGCAAAGTCAAATTGATCGATCGCACCAACGCGCAACCCGCGCATCGCGGCGTCGCGAGCAATACCGGACCCGACTACTCCGCCGCCGACGACGAGTATGTCGAGGACGTCGCTGGTTAAGTTCTGAATCGCGGTTGAACGTGTTGCACTCATATTGGGTTGGAGCGTGCCTTTCGGAGGTATTCGCCAAATTCTTTAAGACTGGGAACGGTGAGGTGTGGCGGTTCGTCCGCGTTCTTTGCGTCTTCAGCGGTGGCTTCACCGGTTAAAACCAGGACAGCCAATGCACCTGCGGCGTGACCCATGGCGACGTCCGTGTAAATGCGGTCTCCTACCATCGCGAGTTCCTCGGGCTTCAGAGCGTGCTTCGCGAGGATGCCGCGCAGCATCGATGGATCGGGTTTGCCCATGACGGCGTCGGGTTTGCGTCCGGTCGCTTCGGTTAACGCGGCGCAAATCGCTGCGCAATCGACTAACACCGTAGGTTGGTCGGTCGGACAAACTCGATCAGGATTGGTGGCGATGAATGGCTTGCCTTTACTTAACCACCACGCAGCGCGGCAGAGGCTGGCGTAGGTGAGCGACATGTCAAAACCGACCACTACCAATTCCGGTTCGTCTTTCGGGCTGTCGGCGCAAAGTTCAAAACCGTGTTTGGCGAACTCTTCGCACATGCTCGGCGTGCCGAGTGCAAATATCCGTTTGGCTTTGGGATAAAAAGTTTGCAGGTGCTCGATGGTCGCTTGTGCGGAGGTGTAAAGCTCGTCGGGCGTGGCGTTGATTCCGTAACCGGCCAGCTTCGACAGATAGTCTTTAACGCTCTTCGACGGATTATTCGTCAAAAACGTATAACCAATACCCATCTCTTTCAGTGAGGCCAGGAACGGCTTGCTGAAATCAAACAGCGTTGCTCCCTTATAAATTGTTCCGTCCATGTCGAGGGCGACATGGCGGATCTTGCGAAGGCGTTGATCCACGTCTGATATTTAAAATAAACGGAGAACGATTAAGAAGTAAAAACGTGAAGAAACAAGGGCTCTTCAGATTCCTGCCTCTGGACCAAAAATCGAAAATAGAAGTTTATTGGCGTCGTTGATGGTCATATAAACAATCTTTGTTTAGGGTGTTAGGAGGTGTTAGGAGGTGTTAGCAGGTGTTAGGAGGTGATCTTTTTGTCGTTTTTATTGGGGTTTTCTCGAATTACCCTCAATCTCAATCCACCGGACGTCACCTTCCTATATCCGCAACTCTCCGCTACCGGGCAAGCGGGCTTGCATTCGTTACATCGACCATTTTTCAAAGAGCATCGCGGGATCATTCAGTCTGGCTGAATGGCCCGTGGCCGGAATACACCGGTGGCTGCTGTAGATTATATGGTGAAGGTGCGACATATGTAAAGCCGGGAATGTGTCTCGCGAAGGCCGCCAAGGGCGCGAAGGTTTTTGTTTAGCCATACTTCTGGTATGCCGGTCTCGTGGCGATTATAAATGGCGCCACGATGAGAATCGCAGCTAGACCAAATCGGCAGCGCCTGAAACGAGCCTCCTTCGCGTTGTTGGGCTGTTGGCTGTGTCTCGCGCTGACGCCGCTCGCCTTTTCGAAAACGGTTGATGGGCATGGCGACAGCCGCAAGGCGTCGGCTGAGACGAATCCGGAGTCCGCGCGGGAAATTCACGAGTCTGGCGGCCCGATTTGTTCCGTCAAACGCGAAGTCTATGTCCCCTCGCCCAAAACCGGAGTCGCGGCACAGGTCGCAGTCAGCTACCTCGGAAAGGGATTGAGACGGCGTGAGATTCACGCCTTCCAATCCAAGTCCGATCTGGCCGAGCGCGTGAAGGTTCGTTTTTCCGATGACAATGGCCGGAACTGGACGCCACTTGCGCCGCTCGATTCGGGGCCTGACGCGCTCCGGCAGGGAACCAATTCGATGGAAGAACTTTTGTTCGCCATAAACTATGACCCGAACGCCCGCCGGACGATCCAGATGGTGTTTCAACGGATTTTCATGGGCGACGCTTCCCAGGCGCTGCACAGGTTTTGGAAGGGTGAGAAGGCGTTCTACGATCATGGAATGTACCGTCTCTCGCGCGATGACGGTCGTTCCTGGACCAAAGAACGGCAGCTTGAATATGAGTCGGGGGCGGCCTTTGACCCGCGAAACTGGACCAACCCTTCCTACCTCAATTCCAACCAGATGTACGGCAGCTACGAAGTCACGATTTTGCGAAATGGCGAGATCGCCTATCCGGCGGTTGTCCCCGTGCCTTACGAAGATGAAGAGGATCGGAAAATGGCGGCAAGTTTCCCCAAATATGTCAGTGCCACGGGTTCCGTTGGCGGGGTGACTTGTTTCATTGGCAAATGGAACAAGCGCAAGGACGACTACGATTGGACTTGCTCAAAACCGGTTTTCGTCCCGCGCAGAGTCTCGACGCGCGGCATGAGCGAACCGGTTATCGCCGAACTTGCGGATGGCCGGCTCCTGCTGGAAATGCGTGGGTCCAACGCCGGCCTGGACCCAGTGAAGTTTCCGGGCCGCCGATGGATGAGCCTCTCGAGCGATCACGGTCGCAATTGGACGCCGATAACGGATCTTCGCTACGACACCGGCGAGCCGTTCTACGCGCCCTCGACCATGGCCAGGTTCATCCGGAGCAGCAAGACCGGGATGCTCTATTGGATTGGCAACATCAGCAGAAAACCCGCCGAAGGTAACCTGCCGCGTTACCCGTTATATATCGCCGAGGTGGACGAGAAAATTCCCGCCCTTAAGAAAAACACGATGACCATCATCGATGACCGTGCCCCCGAGGATACCGCTGCCGTCCAGTTTTCAAATTTTAGTCTGCTCGAGAACCGCCAGACCCGCGACCTCGAAATCTATCTCACGCGCCTTGGTGAAAATGCGGGCAGCAACTTTTCCGCAAACGCATATAAATACACTCTAAAAATCCGGTGACAGACGTCGTCTTTGATACGTGTCACGGAAGGTAACTATGGCAATGAAAGTGTCCGTTGTGTTCCGTTGATTTCGATAACCGCGCTTCGAGTGGCAACTTCAAGGCATTTGGCGGAGACGATGTCGTCATCGATTTTTAGTTGGGCTTGTTCTCCGGCTTTGAACGTGTGGCCGTTGATAAGGGCTAAGCGGTTGTTGCCGGCGCCGAGGATGGATTGGAGTTTTAGTTCTGGTTCGACAGGAGTCGGTTTTGCGGGGACGA
>JAQGOW010000008.1 GCA_028293405.1 Verrucomicrobiales bacterium | reverse complement strand
GACCTGGCAGCCGAGGTCGAGTACCGGACGCGCGTATTCAGCGGCTACGCCGTGGGGCAGGGCGAGGAAGATGATTTGGGCTTCTTTGGCCAACAGTTCTGCTTTGGGTTCGCTAAAGCGCAATGCTTTGGACCGGGTGTAGCTGGAGAACTTCGGGAAAATTTGTGCAATCGTTTGCCCGGCGTATTGGCGCGAGGTAACGGCAGAAAGCTCGGCGTGAGGATGTTGCAAGAGCAGGCGCACGAGTTCTTCGCCGGAGTATCCGGAGGCGCCGACGATTGCGACTTTGGTGTTTGTCATGACAGTTAATGAATAGTGGCTAGAGCGGGGAAATCAAGCAAGGCATCGATGGCAACGGCAAGCTGAAGATTGAACTCCAACAAAAAACCCCGCCGGAGTCCGGCGGGGTTGTAAAGAGACTGCAACCGATTAACGCTTGCTGAACTGGAAGCGTTTGCGGGCGCCGGGTTGACCGTACTTCTTACGTTCGCGCATACGAGGATCGCGGGTCAGAAAACCAGCGGCCTTGAGCGACGGGCGCAAAGTGGTGTCGATTTCGAGCAGCGCGCGGGCGATGCCGTGACGAACTGCGCCGGCCTGACCAGCAGGACCGCCGCCTTCGACGTTGACGCGCACATCATACTTGGTGACGCTATCGGTGGTAACCAACGGCTGTTGGACGACCATGCGGAGCATTTCCGTGGGGAAATACGCTTCGAACGCGCGGTTGTTCACGGTGATTTTACCGGAACCGCTCGCCATACGAACACGGGCGACGGCGGTCTTACGACGGCCAGTGCCAAGAAATTCTTTTTCAGTTTTTGCCATAGAAAGGAAAAGTAAAAATTACTTCGCGTTTGCGAGAGTTGCCGGTTGCTGGGCACTGTGCGGGTGCTCGGCGCCTTTGTAAACTTTCAGCTTCGTCAAAAGAACGCGGCCGAGGCGGTTCTTCGGAATCATGCCTTTGACGGCATGAGTGATGAGCTTTTCCGGGTGTTTGGCGCGGACTTGCGCGACGGTTTGATACTTCTCGCCGCCTTTCCAACCGGAATAGGACATGAACTCCTTGTCGGTTTCTTTCTTGCCGGTCACGCGGATCTTCTCCGCGTTGATTACGACGACGAAATCGCCAGCATCGAGATGCGGCGTGAAAGTCGGTTTGTTTTTGCCGCGCAGGACATCAGCAACTTGCGCTGCGAGACGGCCCAAAATCGCGCCGTTGGCATCAATGATGTGCCATTTGCGCTGATCCACGTTGATTTTCGGTAAATGCGTTTTCATCCAAAGACTAACAAAGAGCGCAAAACCTATCAAACGAGGGGTGGAAGTCAACAGGTAAAATGCAAATTCCCTACTTAAATCCACTATTCGAATCTACTTGCGGTAACCTATGCACTTCGGCAGACTCGTATCCACTCTCACTGCCCGATTAGACACGCAATAAAATCATAGATTGTAATCCGAGCCAACCCACAATGAGATCTTTTCTCAAGCAGCACTGGGTACATGTTACGTTGAACTTCTCGCTCGATGCGTTGATTTTCTTCTTTGCGTTCTTCCTCGCGACAGTTGGACGATACCCAGATCAAATCACGCACAAGTGGGTCGCTTATTTGCCGGCGGTTATTTTCGGGTCGCTGTTTTTTCCGAGTGTCACTTACATCTTCGGTTTGTATGCCCCGAATAGCGTTCATCGCGCGGTCTTCAAACGGGCACTGGTGCTTGCGATCAACGTCGCGCTTACTATGGGGTTGATGTGCGGTTTGTTCTACATCAAGAAGTCGATGGGAGTTGCGCGTTTGGTCATGATCTTCGCATTTCCGCTGGCGTATTTTGCCGTCCTGTTTCACCACTCGGTGTTGTTGCGAGTTGTCAGTAACTATCGCGAACGAGTCGCGTTTATCGTCACGAACACATTTGATGAACTCGAAGCGCGCCTGTTTGAAAATTTTGGTAAACAACACCTGGAATTAGTAGGGCTCGTTCACTACGAAGGGTTTCGTCCGAGCGGGCATATGCGTGTTCTTGGCAGCGTTGTCGACCTGTCAACGCTCGTTAAGCGCAATAACATCCACCGCGTTTTGTGCAGCAACAAAAGCATCATGGACCCGGCGATGTGCAAAGGATTTTGCGAATTGCGTTATTCGGGTATCGCGGTGACGCCGTTGATTTCGCTGTTCGAAGAGGTTCATCAAATGGTGCCATTGGAATTAATTTCGCCCGACTGGCTCCTGAGTGCCAGTACTGGCCCCCACCAACTTTACATCACGAAAATCAAACGCAGTTTCGACATAGTCGCTTCGCTGTTGGGCCTGTTATTTCTTGGGCCGTTGATGCTGGCGGGAATGGCGGCGCTCAAGCTGACTTCGCGCGGCCCGGTCTTCTACAAACAAACGCGCTGCGGTCGTTTCGGAAAATTGTTCCAGGTGATCAAATTGCGCAGCATGAGTGTTGACGCTGAAAAGGATGGTGCCGTTTGGTCGAAGGCAAATGATTCGCGCGTGACGCCGCTTGGCAAAGTTCTTCGCAAATATCGCATCGACGAAATCCCGCAATTGTTAAACGTGCTACGTGGTGAAATGTCGTTTGTCGGTCCCCGTCCCGAACGCCCTGAGTTCATGGATGAATTGGCGGCGGAGATTCCATATTTTCAGGAACGTTTAATGGTTCAGCCTGGCATCACCGGTTGGGCGCAAGTCAACTATCCTTACGGCGCTTCGATTGAAGACGCCCGTCGCAAGCTGGAATACGACCTTTATTACACGAAGAACATGGGCGTGTTCCTCGACATCTTCATTCTCCTCGATACCGTGCGCATCTGTCTCACAGGCGGTGTCGGTGAAACGCACAAGAAGAGTCTTTTCGATACTTCCTTCCTGAAAAAGAGCAACGTGACGAACCCGTTGAGCGTCCCGATGGACTTGGCTCCGCAGACAGCGATGGCCCGTCAGCAGGTTGAAATTGGTTTGGTCTAGCCGCTGCTATGCCGAATGTCACCGTCGTTATCCCGTGCTACAATCACGGGCGCTTTATCGACAAGGCGGTCGACAGTATTCTCGCCCAAACTTTCACTGATTACGAAATTTTCGTGATCAACGACGGTTCTACCGATCCCGCCACTGTTCGGAAATTGGAGGGCTACAACAAACCGAAAACCACCGTCTTCACAAAGACGAACGAACACCTTTCGGCCGCGAGGAATTTTGGCATCAACCGTAGCAAAGCCGAATTTGTTCTGACGCTCGATTCGGACGATTATTTTGCGCCGACGTTTTTGGAAAAGGCGGTCGCGGTGATGAAGTCGCAACCGAAGGTTGGAATCGTGACGAGTTGGTGTCAGACCTTCGGCGTCGTGAAGCGGCTTGTTAAACACGAGCTACAGGTCGATGTGCGAGCTTTTCTGACTCACAACCCTTGTCATGCGAGCTGTTTATTTCGACGTCGATGCTGGGAAGAGGCCGGCGGATACGATGAGACGATGCGGCAGGGTTATGAAGATTGGAATTTCAACATCGCAGTGACAAAACGCGGCTGGATTGTTCACGCCATTCCGGAAGTGCTGTTCCATTATCGCGTCGGGAACGTCAGCATGGTGACAGGTTCGGACCGGATGCGTCCGCAATTAATGGGCCGATTGGTGAAAAATCATCTAGAGCTTTATCGCGAACACATCGAGGAAGTGATTGCGGAAGAGGAACGACAGATTCAAGTCCTCGAGCAACGGCTTGATGCGACGCGAGGATCTATTGCCCATCGCGTCGGCCGTGTGATCACCAATCCAGCGGGAATTGCCAAAGGGTTACTCCGCCGATTTCAAAAATAACGGCAGTAGCGGTTACTTCGCCGATTTTCCGGCGACTGCCTTGACGAGGGTCTTCAACATTGCCGCGCAAGTTTTCGCGCGAAGAAGCACTTCGTTGGAACGTTTGTAAAACGAGAGCGCCCGCATCGTGTCCGTGGATGAAATGGAATAGGCGTAATCAAAGTACCGCTCAGCAACGGTGTTTCGGAATTCGCGCGTTTCTTCGAGCGTCAGGAACTCTTTGACATGGCTAAACACGTTGTCGGTGTCGACCGCAAGTTTGTGTTTATGCTGAGGCGTTGTGACGGCGAGATCGTAAATGTTTTTGCCGTCGCGCCGCTTTGTCCAAAGAACGTTGTTCGTAAAAACACAACCGGGTTTGTCCGTGAGAACAGCCTTGAGCGGCATCAGCCAGTCTTCGGAAAAGTGGAGATTTTCCCAACCTTTCACGAGGTTGCGGCTCATGACGAGACCGGACGAGGGAGCAGGTAGTCCGCCGAGAAATAATTTGCGGCATTGCTCAGGATTCAGCGCGATATCACCGGATTGATCGGCCGTTGCCAAGTACGGCTGCATTCGGCGCACGTTTGCAAAGTAGTCGGTGCAGGTGATTGAGTCGTCGGGCTCAGCCTCGCGCCAGTTCGCAAAAAAGATTTGGGCGTTATGGCGCTGCAAGCGATTGATCGCGTAGGCGAGGTACCCTTTGTCCCAGCAATCATCGGAATCCAGCGTGGCGATGTAGTTGGCGCGGGCGTGTTTCAAACCGGTGTTGCGCGCCGACGCCGGGCCGCCGTTCTGCTGTCGAACATACTCGACATCGCTGAACCTGGTGACGGCGGCAGGCGTGGAGTCGGTTGAACCATCGTCGACGACGATGATCTGTTTGCTGGGATAATCCTGCGCGCGCGCACTTTCAATCGCTTGCACGACGATGTCGGCGCGATTGTAAGTCGGGATTATAATTGAGACTACTTCAGGGGCGGAATGCATCAGCGAATCGCACGCGCGTTATTTCGGGGAAATTTACTGGATTGAACTCACCATTGCGAGACTTCAATGGGTGGCCATTGCGCGTTGAAAAAGCGGATGAGGTCGTGTGCTTCGTCGCTGGCATTGCGGTCGTGTTCGGCACGTCGTTCTGGAAACCCGCGCAAGGCTTGTTTGATCAGCCAGTTTGGTTCTGAAACGGCGGCGTGCATAGTGCCGCTTAGAAACTCGACTGGGTTTTCGCGTGCGAACCAGCGGTAAAGGTGGAGAGAATCGAGATGCCAATCGCGGCGGTAGCGCAGAAGTTTTTCGCGCCAGCCAGGGAGTTGCTGCCACTCGGAAGGAATTTGCGACGCGCATTCGTTGAGAATTCGCGCAAGGGAGTCGCAATAGATTTTCCAATCATCGGTCGTGTTGACGCGTGGCGTCGCCTGCTCGGCGGAGACGCGGAACGTCGTCCACTTGCCGGGCACATTTGCAATGTCGCTGGCCAGAGACGCTCGCAACGCCCAGTCGGAGTCCGCAAACGAACGTTGATCCGTGCGGAAAATGCCGGTCTTGTTCAGCAACGAACGACGAAACAAAACAGCGGCCATCGTGAACCAATTGGTGATGAAAACCGTTTGGGTGAGAAACTCGGTTTTACCATTGCGAATACTGGGGATGTCCAACCACTTGCCAAGAAAATCGCGAAAGCGAAGAGTTCGTGGCTTGATTGACTTCGACTGCTCATCGATTTCTTCGAAGTCACACACCGAAAGGTGCAGGTCACTACGACATTCTAGCGGTTGTAATAACTTTTCAAGAAGTAACGGGTTTGCGGTGTCGTCGCTGGTCGCGAAATTGATGTATTCGCCGCGAGCACGCTTGATGCATTCGTTCCAGCCGGCGTAAAGCCCTTCGCGCGGCACTTGATGGAGTTGAATGCGGGGATCAGATTTGAACTTCTGCAGCAACTCCCACGAACCATCGTTGGAGTAGCTGTCGCACACAATCATCTCCCAGTCCCTGAAAGTCTGGGCCAAAAGCGTTTCCATCCGTTCGGACAAGAATTTTGCCTTGTTCAGGTTTGGAACGCAGATGGAAATGAGCGGCGTGGGCATCAGTTGACAGTGAAATCAGGACTCGGGAGTAATGAAACACCGCCGATGGGATGCAATCCATAAAAAAACACTGTTCTATGCCGGTAGTTACGCTGAAAACGGTGAAAATTCTTGCCCCGGCGCGCATTATTTATATCTTGTTTTGAATGTCACGTCCCGTAGTTCCTCTCGACGCAGTGCGTTTCTTCTCCTCTGCCTCCCCAGTGCATACCGCACGCTTGTTTGAGTACGAAGGGAAACTTTGCCGGGCGGTAAGACCCGAAGACGAGGCGTTTTATCGCGGCCTGTGGGACAAGAACATCATTCAACCGTTAATGGAGCAGGGGTTGATGGTGCAGACGGAATTTGCGCCGTTCCAGTTGGAAGGTTATCCGCTGGTTCTACAACATCGACGCATCCCTTTTGTTACTTACGCAAGTGAGTGGGCCGTGCCGGCATTAAAGGACGCGGCATTGCTGCAGGCCAGGTTGAATATTGAACTCGCGCGCCACGGGCTCACCTGCATTGATGCGCATCCCTGGAATATTCTATTCGACGGCCCCAAACCGGTCTTCGTTGATATCGGTTCAATCGCGCCTTTGGCAAAAGCCGACGCCGGCTTTGTCCAGCATGAGTTTGATGCGCGGTATATTTATCCCTTGCGTCTGATGGCTCAAGGACAGCGACGCATCGCTCGGTGGAGTCTGCGCGATTTCACCCCCATGACAGCTGAAGAAATTCGCTTACTACTTCCGCGCCATCGCGGGGTTGCGGAGAAGATTGGCCGTCGGATCGGCAACGCGGCCCGTGGTTTAGGCGGGCGCGGTAAAGATGCGAATAGCCGCGCCATCGCCGTGTGGGAAGAACGTTGCCGGAAGATTGAAGCAATCAAGTTCCCGGAGCAGAAATCAATGTGGCTGCGATACTATGCGGATTTCCCACCGTTCAACGATCCGTCGAAGTGGAAGCCGAAGCAGACAGAAATTGCCAATGCACTCGATTCGTTGAAGCCGAAGAGTTTGGTGGATATTGGAAGCAACACGGGTTGGTATTCGCAACTGGCAGC
>JAQGOW010000676.1 GCA_028293405.1 Verrucomicrobiales bacterium | reverse complement strand
GATCAATTGCGGCTTCCATCATCTGCAATAGGTGATTCGGGTTCGTGTGCGTTGCGCGAGCGACGAACGTTGCACCGGCGGAGATCAATTGTTTCATCGGGTTGATCGGTTGATCAAGCGCGCCCCAGATGTCTGTCTTGCTCTTGAAACCGATGGGTGAAGTGGGTGAGGTCTGTTTCTTGGTCAACCCGTAGACGAAGTTGTCCATGATGACGTAAGTCATCTTGATGTTCTTACGCGCGGTGTGATTGACGTGATTGCCGCCGATGGAGAAAGCATCGCCGTCACCGCCGAAGACGAACAAGTGCAGGTCAGGACGGGTCAACGAAACGCCGCTGGCGAAAGGCAACGCGCGACCATGGATGTAATGCGCGCCATGGCCTTGCACGAAGTACGGAAAACGGCTCGAGCAACCAATGCCCGCGACGGTCGTGATTTTTTCGTGCCACATTTTGCGCTTTTCAATCAGCTTGAAGTAAAGCGCGAGCACAGAGAAGTCACCGCAACCAGGGCACCACGTCGGGTGATCGGCCGCGATTTCTTTTTTGGTCAGACCTTTGCGTTCGCCGTCCGGAAGGATTGCTACACTCGCTGGAGTCGTGACCGGCGCGGTGATGTTGCCACGCGCAGGAATTCCAATCGTTTGTTCACTCATATAATAGGGTCGAAAATATTAGGGTCGAAAATTGTTGTTACATTTTGCGCAGACCAGTCGCGACGTCCGTCTTCACGCGTTCGAGAATTTCACGCACGCGGAAGGTCAAACCGTCGGTCTTCGTCAAACCGCGAATCTTCGGATCACAGAAACGCGCGCGGAGCAAACCGCCGAGTTGACCGTAACCATAAAGACCTTCGTCGTTCATTTCGACGACGACAACCGTAGTGAAGCCTGCGAAAATGTTCTCAAGACCGTTCGGCAACGGGCTGATGTTGCGGATGTGCAGCGAGGAAACGCTGTCACCAGCGGCGCGAGCGCGATCAACGGCTTCACGCAGCGGGCCGAGGGTCGAGCCCCAACCGACCAACAGGATGTTGCCTTCCGGTGCGCCGTAAACCTGTGGGGTCGGCAATTCCGAAGCGAGCTTTTGCAGCTTCATACGACGGCGTGCCGTCATCTTGGTGTGCAACTTCGGCGAGCCAGTCGGATGCCCCATCTCGTCGTGTTCCAAACCGGTTGCGATCGGATATTTGCCGTTCAGAATGCGCGTGCCGGGCACAACGCGTGTCGTGACTCCGCCGAGGCTGTAAGGAACGTATTCCTGCACCGGCGACATGTCTGGCGCGATTTCCTGGCAAACCTCTTTGAGGTTTGGTTCTTCAAACGCTTCGATGCGCGTGGCGATCGCCTGGTCGCTCAGAATGATGACCGGGATATTATATTTGCGCGCGATGTTCACCGCTTCGATCGCGGTGTAAAAACAATCTTTGACGCTGGTGGGAGCGAGCACTACGCGTGGGCAATCGCCATGACCGCCGAAAACCGCGAGATTCAAGTCGGACTGCTCGACGCTCGTCGGCATACCGGTCGAAGGGCCACCGCGTTGAACGTTGACCACGATTAACGGAATTTCCGCCATGACGGCCCAACCGATTGCTTCGGTTTTGAGCGCGATACCAGGGCCGCTTGAGCCGGTAACGGCAACGCGACCAGCGTAGCTGGCGCCAATCGCCATCGATACCGAGGCGATTTCGTCTTCGCACTGCATGAACGTGCCGCCGTACTTTGGCAATTCGCGACGAAGCAGTTCCATGACATCCGACCAAGGGGTGATTGGATACGCTGCACCGAAACGGACGCCGGCGGCGATCAAGCCGTAACCGAGCGCTTCGTTGCCGTTCATGACCACTTGCGCGGTGCCCTTTTTCTTCGCTTCGATGAATTGGAAATTTTGAATGAGATGACCGACCGAGAATCCGTATCCGGCATGGAATGCCATCAACGCGTTCTTCATGATGCTGTCATCTTTACCGGTAAAACGTTCCGCGATGAGCTTCTCAAGCTTGGGCAAATTCAGATCAAAAATTTTGGCAACTAAACCGAGCGCGAATAGATTCTTACCCTTGTCCTTCGCTGTTCCGCCGATCGCTTCAATGGTGCGACTGGAAATCGGAATCGGCACATGGCGGTACTCGGTTTCATAATCCGGATTGGCGACGACATGGTCGGAATCGATGATAACAATGCCGCCCTTTTTTACCGACGTAATGTGTTCATCGTATGAATGCTGGTAGAACGCAAACAGCACATCGGCTTCATCACCGGCGCTGAGCACTTCACCGGAACCGATTCGCACCTGGAAGATGGACGGTCCGCCGGAAATGGTCGAAGGAATCGTCATGAAAGTCATGACTTCCTGTTCGCTACGTCCGGCGAGACGCGCGAGAAAACCGCCGATGGCTTGAATACCGTCCTGCGAGTTACCGGCAAAACGGATAACCGCTTCGGTAATTTTCGCCGGCTCGGTCGATCCGTTGCCGTTTGAGACGGCGGCTGAAAGTGTAGATTCGCTCATGTCAGTATATAAGATTTATAGATTATGCCGTGGAAAATTGCCTGATTCATTTCGGCTCCTTTTCTGCGGCGATTCCACCAACCCGCACACGGGCCAATGATTGCAACTGCCAGACTATCACGCCGTGCATAAGAATGTCAAATAGTGAACCACGCACGCAAGCCACTGCAAACACGCAACTTACAAGGAATCACTGACAGACGTCAAGGAAGGCGCGGAAATTTATAAGTGAAGCTAATTTTCACCCCCACCCAGTTAACCCGACATTATTCCTACTGTTGGTAATTAGCGTCACCCAAGAAGCGTGCGATGCCTTCTGCAACCCCATGACCACAATGCAGTTCGCTCACATGGCCATTCTGCTTTCGCACGGCAGTTTTGACCACGTCGATGGCATTCGATGGGGAGACCAGCCATTTAGCATGTTCACCCGATAACATCGGTAAATCGTTGAGATGATCGCCTGCGGCTAGGATTTCGTGGGGCTGAATATTCAGTCCGCCGGACAGCTCTCGTAACGCCGTTCCTTTATTAAATGCCACGTGCGAAAACCGTGCATAGACATCGTTTCGAACGACAGTCAGATGCGGGACCTTCTTGCAGTAGTCGTCCAGGAACTGGTGAATCTCTTCGGCGTGCGCAGTTTTCTCGGCAACGAAACAAAAAGGCGAATACAAATCTTCGTAGATCGTGGCTTTCTCGAACCGCTTGTTCACCCATTCGCTCAGATACGGCACATCTTTTCGCACCAAACCAAACAATTCCGCGTGGGCCTTGTTGCACGCCGCATTCCAGGAGTGATGCTCGACGTATTGGGCATCGCGATGGTGATAGATCTCGCGTTCGACCAGGATAAGGTGGTCGGGTTTGATGTAGACGCGCGCCCGGGCCATCGTTTCCATCAAGCTCGACATATCGCGACCGGTATTGATGACCCAAATACCGCCGCGCTTTTGAAATCCAGTAATCAGTTCCTGCAACTGATATGGAATTGGCGGGTTTTCGAATTCCGCAAAGAGAGTTCCGTCGAAGTCGGTTGAAAGCAGCTTAATCTTCGAATCCATGTCGTTGGCGCAAACTGTAAACGATTACGATTTGGATGGAAAGGCCAGTTGCGGGTGAGAGTCGAAACTGCAAGTTAGAGGGGTAAGTCGTTAGCGAGACCTCATGTATAACCGGTTACAAAAATACCGACCGGCCTCTTGATTAGCGAAATTCAGTTCTTCATAATAAACAGACATGGCCCTGCTCGCGCGAAGTTTGTTTCTTAGCATCGCTTGCGCAGCCATTCCACTGTTTGCAGGAACGTTTGTGAACCCGATCGTAAGCGACGGAGCCGATCCGTGGGTCGTATCTCAGAATGGCTATTATTATTTTACGGATACAACCGGCTCAGACGTAAAAATTCGGCGCGCCCCAAGATTAGCAGGAACCAACGGAATCGGGAACGCCGTCCTACTCTCGACATTCGATCCACCGGCTCCTTACACGAAGGAAGTCTGGGCTCCGGAATTCCACAATATCCAAGGCACGAACTATATCTATTACGCTGCAGATGATGGCACGAACGAGAATCATCGCATGTACGCCGCAGTGCAACACGGGCAGACGTGGACCTTCGATTTTCTGGGCAAAATTTACGACGCGACGACTGATCGCTGGGCAATCGATGGCACCGTCTTAGAAGCCGATAATGGCGCGCTGTATTTCATCTGGTCGGGCTGGCCAAGAGCAGTCGATGTTTGCAAAATTTGTACATCGCGCCGATGAGCAATCCGTGGACTATCAGCGGACCACGGGTATTGCTTTCAACCCCGCATTTGTCATGGGAAAGCTGGATCCAGGAAGGCCCCGAAATCTTGAAACGAAACGGTAAAGTTTTCCTGGTCTATGCCGCGAATAAATCTTGGACTGACAGTGAATGCCTTGGGATGCTGGTCAACAGCGACGGGAACTATCTCAGTCCAACTTCGTGGACGAAGATGAGCCAGCCCGTTTTCAAGACATACACGAGCACGAACGGCTCAGTTAACGGACCCGGTCATTGCAGTTTTTCTCAATCGCTCGATGGCACCGAAGACTGGATCTTTTATCATGGAGCGAAGACGAGTGGTTCAGGTTGGGACCGAGATATTCGCATGCAGAAATTTACGTGGAACGCAAACGGCTACCCGAATT
>JAQGOW010000673.1 GCA_028293405.1 Verrucomicrobiales bacterium | reverse complement strand
TGATGATTGTCTCCAACCAAGTGACTCAGCCTCAAAATGTAGACCAATGTAATCGAGCCAGCTGTGCGCCAACTCTCCCGCGCCGCACAGACAATCGCTTTGTCACCAACAGTTTTGTTGTCCGGGTAGAACCGTCACGGGCTCACTCGAAACAGAGTCGATAACCATGATACGAAACGCCAGAATGTCAGCGTCCTCGTGCACCGTAGTCGTCGCCTCATTAAGCGCCGTTTAATTGTGCAGCGGAGAGTTCGTTGAGCAAGGGTTCGCCGCGCACAAAACGTTCCACGTTGAGCAAGAAAATTTCCCATAAGCGTTGTTTGAAATTTGGGCTCAAGCTGGAACCAGAAATGTGCGGTGTGAAAATGACATTCGGAAATTTCCAAAGTGGATGGTCGGGCGGCATTGGATATTGGTAATGCGTGTCGAGGGCGGCGCCGGCAATCCACTTTTCGCGAAGGGCGCGGACGAGCGCGTCTTGCCTGATGATCGGCCCACGCGCTGGATTTAAAATAAACGCGTGGCGCGGCAATGCTTGCAGTTCGCACTCGCCGATCAGACCTTCGGTTGTTTTTGTCAGGGGCAGCGCCAGAATTAAAAAATCCAGATCGCGCAAGAATTCCAGTTCGTCACCGTTCCTAAAAACGCGATCGGGCAATACGCCATCTGGGTCGCCGGTGCCGGCGACGGTGTAAATATTTCGAGTTGGCTCGACGCCATTTCGCGTTAAAACGTGAACGCGCAATCCCATTTGTTTGGCCAGTCGGGCCGTTTCCCGACCGATGCCGCCATAGCCCCAAAACCCGACGGTTGCGCCGCGCAGCTCTCGCTGAAAAGTCGCGGAGCGATCCCACACCGCCCCGTCTTGATTGCGATTCATTTGCCGGAAGTCGCGCACCAGATTGACCATCATCGCGATGTTCCACTCAGCAATCGGCACATCGAAACATCCGCGGGCGTTGGTCGCGCGGACACCGCGCGTCGGCAGGTTGAGCCCGAACAATTGGGTGTAACCGACGGAAGCGATCTGAATCCATTTCAAGTTCTGCATCACCGCATGGTTAGTTGGTGGAAAGGTGCAAAACAAAATGTCCGCGTCGCCAATGATTTTTGGATCGAGGTTGCGCGAGCGCTCTTCGGGGGGATTGATTAATTCAATTTCGCAATCGGCTCGTTTTTCTAAGGCAACCAAGGCCGGTTCGTGGACGGTGACATCAATGACAATTTTCATTGGATATTAGTCCTTCAAAATTTTACCGGGTACGCTGTTGAATTCACCGCTGCCGGGTTTGAAAGGATAGCGGCTCTTGATTTCGTCTGTGAGCACAATGCCGAGTCCGGGCCGGTCCGGAGGTAGAACATAGCCGTCTGTAATCACGAGGCCACCGTCAATGATTTCGGAATGCAGGCCAGCGTAGTCGGGCGGGATTTCGAGAATCGCGGTGTTGGCCGCGGCAAAACCGCAATGGACATTCTGCATCAGCGACCCGCCAGCGCCCCAAGCGTGTGTTGCGATTTTTCTGCTGCGCTTGTTCAACATTTCGGCAACGACGAGGAATTCACAAAGTCCGCCGGTGAATGAGGCGTCGGGCTGGCCGATGTCGAAAGAATCCTGTTCAGCGAACACCCGCCATTCATATGCGGCGGTGAGGCACTCGCCACCGGCGATTGGAGTTGAAGTTGCTTTGCACAGTTCTGCGTAGCCCCACGGGTCGGTATAGTGCAGCGGTTCTTCGAGGAAAAATGGATCAAACGGCTCGATGGCGCGCGCCACCGCGGTCGCAACTTCGACCGACCACGTCGTCACATGGTTGTTGCCCATATGTGCGTCCATTGCCAGCCAAGCGTCTTTCCCGGCGTGACAACGCATGAACGCAAATTTGTCAGCTTCAAAATCTGCCGCTTCTTTTGCTCCAGTCGGCATATACCAGCCATCGGGACCAAGGCTGCCCGCGCCGACTTTTAGCCCTCGAAACCCGAGCGAAAAATAATGGTCGATTTTTTTCGCCAGCCGCTCTTTTGGATAATTGCTCGGTCCGCCGGTGGCGTAGCACGGAAGTTTTTTGTATTTGCGACCACCCAGGAGCGCGTGAACCGGTTGGCCGAGAAGTTTTCCCTTCAAATCCCAGAGCGCGGCTTCGATCCCGTTTAGCACTATGACGCCGAGACCAACGCGGCACCAGAAATTGCCGCAGTGATACATGCGTCGCCAAAGTTCGGGGATATCTTCCACAGTCTGGCCGATGAGAATCGGTTTGAAGAATTCGACAATCGACGGAACGACTTCGGGGCAAAAATAGCCAGCGTAGGTTTCGCCGATGCCGATTGTTCCAACGTCGGTGAAAATTTCGATGAACGCGGCGCTGCGCAATTTGCGTGCTTCGCGCAGGAACGGATCGTTCGTGCAAGGACCGGTGAGCAAAGTCGTTCGGACGTCGGTGATTTTCATTTTCGGAGCTGTTGGTCAAGCCATGGCCACGTAAGGTTATAAAAACTAAGGCAACTGGTGTGCGTGAGATTCGGATAAACTTTCAGCGTCTTCTTCCCGGCAGGCAGCCGTTTGTAAACCGATTCTATCGTTGGCAGCGAGCAAGTTTTATCCTTGCCGCCTGCGCTCATCAACACCGGCGCGCGCAGTTGCGGCGCGAGTTGAAGCGGATCAAAATAACTGAGCGTCTGCAGCGCCGTTTCGTCGTTGCGCTTTGCCTGATCGAGCAGTTGTTTCACGAGTGAATTAGGCGTGCGCGCAGCAATAGGAAAATTGCAAAGGAAGGGAAGGTGCGCGACCACCGCCTTTACCCGCGAATCTAGCGCGGCGATTGCGAGGCAAATGCCGCCGCCCTGGCTTGTTGCGACAAGGGCGATGCGATTATGGTCGAAATCTTCGCGTGACACCGCAAAATCGATCGCACGGATCACGTCGGCATAAGCACCCTGATAATATGCGCCTTCGGGTTGATCGAGTTGCCCGGTGAGTTTATCGCCTTTGATCTCCCACAACTCTTTGGATTCGCCTTGGCCACGCGGGAAAACCTGAAGGATTGCGTATCCGCGCTGGCATTCACTGAGCATCACCCCTTGTTGCATTCCACCGTAACCCGGCACAGTGATAATGACCGGCCACGGTCTGGCTGGAGCTTCCCCTTGGATCGGCAAAGAAAGTAAGGCGCGAAAAGCAATCCCATCGAGGCTGCGCAAAGTGATTCTATACTTCTTATATGGAATCGCTTCTACCACCGGTTCCACTTTTGCATCCATCGTCACCTTCGCCAATCGTTCCCGGGTGTCTTTCCAAAACTCATCCAGAGCCTCTGCTCGCAGTTCCCGTCGCGCGAGAACAGCCAAGGAAAAAAGAATGATGAGTTTTATTTTCGATAGCTGCACAGCGAGGCGATGGTGTTTAGACGTTAAGGTCTCCACGACGTGCCACCGATAAAGTATTTTCCAAACAAGTTGTAGTAATACACGGTGAGCACTTTCCCGTCCGGCATTTCCATGGACTCGGGATATCCGATATCCCAGTTGAGGAAATCGCTCCGCAAGGACACTTCTGTCGAGATATCCCAGGTTTTGCCGTCGTCATGGCTGAAACAGGCACGGATGCCGCCCGGTGTGGTTTGGCGTCCGGGCCGAATGGAATAGGTTGCCATGATTCGACCGTCGGTAAGCTGAATCAGATCGACGGGATGTCCAATCATCGCTGTTTTTCGGGGAGTTGCCCAAGTCATGCCACTATCGTCTGAGTAGGTCGTGTAAATGGCGTGATCGTTTCCGTGATTGCGCAACCCCGCCACAATCCGTCCGAATCTCGTTCGCACGATTCCCGGTTCCATGAAGCTGCCGAGTGTTCCGCCCGGATCGTCGGCGATGGTCGAGATGTATTTCCAGCTTTTACCACGATCATTCGAACGCAGCATCACAGATGCGACATTCTTTGAGTCTCCGCCAACGCCATAACCGATGACCGCCATGAGAACTGATCCATCCGGCATTTCGATGGGGGCGTCGGTTGGCCCTTCCATATTCCTGAAAGGCATCGCTTTCGTATCAATGTAATTGGGCTCCGCCCACGTATGGCCATTGTCTTTGGACGTGATGACGTAGGTGCCGAGAGAATTTATGCCGTTAGCGGGTTTTGTAGGCCCGCGGTAAACGCCATTAACGTCGTAAAGATTGTTGTAGAAAACGGCGACGAGGATAGTGCCGTCGCGCAATTGGATTCCGCAGCCTTCGCGTTCATCAACATCTTTGAGAGCTCCAATGACTTGTCGATCGCCCCACGTTTTGCCGCCGTCCCGTGAGCGCAACATGACTACGTCACCGTCATTCGAAATGTGCTCGGTGCCCTCACGAAACATGACCAGCAATTCGCCATTTTGAAGTTTGATCAAATCCGCCGGATGCACATGGCGGAATCCGCTTGCGTAAATCACTTGGTGTTCGAATTGATGTTTGTTCAACAATTCAGGGTAAGCCTTTGCGGCAAGGATTTGTGTCTGTTCATTGGCAACGTTCAGGTCTTCGCGCAAAGACTTGATTTCTCCGGCGAGGCTTTCCATCGAATCTTTCAAAGTATCGCGACGTTCTTTCACCATGAACCAGCCGTTGCTCCATCCGACAAAAGGCAAAAGTTCCACGTCGAGGAGGACCGACTTACCCTTTGACACGGCTGACTCGGGCACGCTGAGTTGGTAAATACCGCTCTCGCCGTGCAATTCAAATTGGCGATGGGAGCCGCCGAAAGGATACTCAACGCGTTTGGAAACGTATTTCAGTTCGTAGTCGCCTTCCTTCCATGTCATGTCGCGGGTGAATCCAATGGTGAAGGTCAATGCATACTGGCCGTTAACAGTCAGCCTTGCTCTTGGCCCGCGGGAAAACTCAGCCGGCAAGACGGTGCTTGCGCCGATAAACGAGAACGTTGTTGGTTCTTTTTTCGGCACGGCAGCAGTCCGCCAGGACAGGTGGTTGGTTTTGATCTGTGTTGTCCACCACGAAGCGGTCATGTATCCGCGCTTCACGCCACGAAAATCGCGGCTTGAGTTGTTGGTGCTCTGACAAAATTCAACCTTGTCGAATCCTTCCACCCATTGCTGGTCTTGCGCAAACGCGGTGATAGCGGTGAATAGAAAAACACCGAACAAACAATTGGTCTTCATTTTGCAGTTCTCCAGCGCGGATATTTTCGTTGAATCAACTCGGAAATCTTTTGAAACGTTTCGATAGTCAATCCGGCGTAAGGCGGAAGCAACCTGAGCGGAAATTCTTGATCATGAATTTTACAGAACACTTTATCGTAAGCACCGTCCATGTGCGCTTCGCCTCGTCCGAGGGCGACGATGTCGGTGATCATTTCAGAAAGTTCGCGTTGCTGGGAAAGCAACGCTTTCAGATCACCGCGCTGACCGGCGTCGAAATATTTCTTCGCTTCGGCGAAATGAATGGAAGCGATGGAAACCAGCAACCCGCATTCGCCGAGCTGACTGCC
>JAQGOW010000669.1 GCA_028293405.1 Verrucomicrobiales bacterium | reverse complement strand
CGATGCAAACGCCCAGACGTATGTTGTGCATCGTGGCGCTGCTTTCATTCTTGGGCTGTTCACGCAGCCAACCTCTGGCTCAGCCGCCGCGTGCAGTCGACTCGGGTGCTCCTATTGGCAAGTTATTCGAAGTACACGTCTACAGTAACTGCCCATCAATTCGAATTTACATGAAGGGATGGCAGGATTCGTTCTTTGATGCGTTTATCGATGTCCCGCAGGGCGAGAAACTTCTCAGCCGAGATCTTCCGGAGCTGCGGTCGTACTTTCGAGGGCACACAAACAGCATCGAGATGGCCCATCACGCAAAGTATGTGGGCGCGAAGGTGGGTGAAAAAATGTATGACGTTTACTGGTCCGCTGATTTGAAGCGGGTCGGGATTGCGTTTGTTGGGAACTGGGTCGCTGCATACGACCTATCCACCGGCACGATTATCAAGTTAGATAGCATGACCGCGCAAACGCCGAATGACTTTCAGTCAGTCGCGCAGAAATTCATGGAGAATGGCTCAACGCACTAACTATGGGTTGGTGAGGATCGATATGAGAACCCGAATTCATGACCTAGCACCTTGTCAAGGTCGGACAGGAATGTCCGAGATTCCGGCATGGTGATCAGGCATCCGGTTGTAAAATACAATCTGTTCTGGCGCGGAGAACACACGGCCTGTCCAAAGCCCATCTGGCGATAGTTTTTGGTCGGTAGGCAAAAATGCAAAGACGGCCCGCATGGTGACCGTCTCTGAATCACCATAGCGAACCCGATGCGGAAAGCCTTCCCATTTTCCCGCGTCAGCAAAATAGACATCCAACACCACACTTTCCTTAGGTTGAAGTATCCACCAATGCGGCATGTTCTTGTCATAGTTCACGGAGACTCTTTGCGCCAAGGATTTCTTGCCAGATTTATCCGTAAGCTCGAAGCTTAAAGCGTGATCTCCCCACGAATTCCATTCGGTGATGATTCGCTGTGGCTTCTTTGATGTGTTGGTCAGAATAACGGGAAAGTGGCTATTGCGGTCGAAAGCCACAACTGAGCGCTCTTTGCCGGGATCTAATGCGGGAACTGCAATGGAAACCGAGATGGCAGATTCCGCCGCGTGTGCAAGCTCTGCAACACTCATCAAAGCGAGGAAAATTACGAACGGAGATGTTTTCATTATGGGTTCCGCCTAATGGTTAGTGCCATTGGAAGCGTCTGCGGGCGAATGCAGCTTTTGCTTCAATCGTCTGGGGTGCAGAAGGTGCCCCGTCGGATAATTTTTCGAGCAGGTATTCGGCCTCGTGGGACGGGTTGTGCTCCAGAGAGAGGATCGCTCGCGAGGACCGCAAGCGCTCGGGTAGCGGAAGTATTGGAGGGGGAGGCTGTAGGAATTGCCGGGAACTCGAATCAAACGGGTGGTCCATGTTCCAGGTTGTCATGTTGGCAGCGAACACTGGGCGACGTAGTGCATCTATTTCGGCCGGCTGTAGCTTCACACCCATGTCCACCAACTCACGGGCAGCACGCTCCCTTACATCGAAGTTCGTATATGACAGCATGCGATGCAGCGTTGCTATCCTTCGTTGGTCGAGGATTGCCGGGTTCAATCGCTCTGAAAGAAATCGGGCGCCGCCGGTGCCGGCGGTTGCAAGCCTCCAAGCCGCTCGATATGCGCTCCACGAATCGTCACCGGCCATTGCTTGCCAGAGGGATTTCAAAGCTGTTTGACTCAACAACCGGGACGGCAACCGGCCATGCGCGAATTCACCAGTCATATCAAAAACGAGTGCATCATTATAATCGCTCGCTGCCAAAACAGAGCCGTCAGGCGAAAACGCAATCGCCGCGACTTTCCCTGAGTCCACTTTGAAGCGGTGAATTTCCTTGTGGGTCATTAGCTCCAAAATAACGACAACGCCCTCGTCTCCCAGCGCCAGCAGTCTTCCGTCCGGTGAAAAACTTTGCGCAGGCCCAGTGTCGGCTCCGTTCCTGATCAGTTTTCCGCTATCGATATCCCAAACACAATTGCCGGCAGCGAGCCATCGTCCATCGCAAGAAACACGCAACGGCCCACCGACGCGTCCGTAATCATCGAGTGTTCGAATTTTGTTTCCATTGAGCCAACTATGAAGCTCGATCCGGCCGGAATCAGTAGCGCACCAGAAGTCGCTCGTGCCCGGCGCGAAGGCGATAGCCGTTTCTCCATTACGATGCGGGCCTCGTTCTTGAGCCAATGCTCCTGAATTTGCATTCCAAACAGCGAACCCACTTTTTGGCTGCGCTAGGCCTGTCATGGTCAGAACATCTTGGCCGTTGGCCAACCAGACGATCGGCCCGGCGCCGGGGAGTTGCTTCCCAAACGCGGCAATCCGCATTCCAGTTCGAATATCAAAAATGTAAAATGGATCGCCGTTGTTCACCCACGCGCTGGCCGCGATTTTGGAGCCATCGGGAGAAATTGATAGAGTTTGGACGCCCCAGGAAGAGCCGACATTTTCGATGCGACGAACTTCCCGCGCGTCGGGCCAGGACCAGAAGATGATTCGACCATCAAGTCCGCCTGTAACGATAGTGTTGCCGTCTGGCGCAAACGCGAGCGCCTCAACTGGCAAGCTATGTCCGGTTCCGCTGGACAACTCTTGTCCCGTTCGTGAGTTCCAAACGCGAATCCTTTGGTCATCGCCCGTGGCGAGCAATTCCCCATCAGGCGAAAAGTCGATAGCCCAGACATGCTGGCGTTTTGATGGTAGTCGAAGCGATTCTTCGCCAGTTGCGCAGTCGAACACAACCACCCTGGGGAGCGCTGCAACGGCGAGCCGTTGGCCGTCATGCGAAAACGTGCCAGCTTCGGAACTACCGGAAAACTCATGGAGAACCCTCCCGGAACTGGCATCCCAAAGTCGGGTGGAACTGTGCGATACACTGCCTTCTTGGATGTCGCAGGATCCAGCCAGCCGCTTGCCGTCTGGCGAGAAGGCGAGCCATGGCATAAAACTCCCGCCACCTTCCATTTTGACGGGTTCGCCGGAGCCGTTCACGTTCTGAACCCACGTGGTTCCATTTCGGCTTCTGGCGATTCTTGAATGGTCCGGGCTAATCAATTCAGCGTCCGGCGCGGGCTTTGCGTTTGGGAGGCGCTTAAATTCGCCGGTTCCGATATCCCACTCGCGAGCGCCGTCGTCAGCAACCGATACAATTGATTTCCCGTCGTTCTTAAACTCAAGGTGGCGGATGCGCCCGCCATGCACGAAGGCGTGGTATCCCAACTTTGCGACCGCTTCGGGAGGATACGGTTTGGGAGCGTTGGTTGATGTTGTGATGGTGCGTGGCATTTGATGCGGTGAGGTCCCAGTAGGAGGTGGAGCGCCACGCCCATTTATGCCGACCATAAGCATCGCGACAGCGAAAAGCGGTTGGTTTAATTTCATACTTAGTCGCATTCCGTCGGTTGCCGACGTTTTCTCAGCTGCACCCAAAACCGCAAAGCCAGTAGGAGCAGTGCAACGCTAAACAATGGTAAAAAGGCATAATAAGTCACTTGAAGAGACTCGGCGACGCGCCAAGGATCAGGGTCATCGACGGCCGGCGCAGTAAGTGACCTAGGTTGACCAAGCTTGGTTACCAGCCAAAAATTTACGGAGAAACCAAGCACCACGAGAGCCAAAATCGCACAACAGACGGCTTGTCCCGCAATCGCACGCTCAACATGGCTGGTATCGAGATTATTGCCGATCCAGCTTGCGGCTGCCAAAGCAGCAAGGCCGGCTATAGTAACAAACGGTCCCTTGCCCAAAAGAGTTAAAAAGACCAGGACAAGACCAGCGATCAAAACCAGGGACGGCCAGACACGATTGCCATTCAAATAGGAAACGACTGCACCTCCGACCAACGCGACGATTACCACGGAGAACAACATATGGGTGTTACCGCCTTCGCGCCCAACGCGGAAAGGTAAAGCCTGTTTTCATACTCTGTTGGACGGACAACCCACAGCAAAGCTCCCGAATGCGCCTAACTATTATCATGTGCTCCTTTTTCCACCTAATCTCATAAGCGAACGTTAAAGCAGGAAAACTTTCCCTGTTCGTTTTAGTGGCTGTTTCTTTGAACGAGCGTATTTTCCGCAGCATTACTCCGCAATGTAAATGCATCTGCGCTGCCGCCGCTGGAGGCTAGGTGCGCAGAAATTGGGAATTTCGATGCGGTGTTTCGGACGCTTTACTTCATATCCCACGGCACACCACGGGATATGTTGGTCAAACCGACTATCACACGATTGTCATACCGGCTAAGGCGCTCCCGTGGTGCGATGACCGAGTCGCTGCCGAACATGGAGACAAACATCTGCGGAAGCGTCGCGGTGGGAATCACCGCGTACCGTTCAAGCATCCGGTCGAGGTTGGGAATATCGGATGGTAGATAGGGTTTAAGATCGAATGCATCGCGAGGAAACTGACCATTGTTTGCCTTGGCATAATTGCGAACTGCCGTGAACATTTTCGTGCCGAACGTATCAGCTGCCGTGAATCGTAGCAGGCTGGCTGCTGCCTGAAAGTCATCTTCAGCGATGAGCGGGCGGACCATTGCGTTCAGCCACTCTTCTGTTTTAAGGAACTGGAGTTCCGGATAGGATTGCTCAGGTGTATTTTCAAGCCAACGTTTCATGCGTAGCAGCCGCTCTTCGCGGTGCTCCATGACGTCTTTCAACAGTGCAGTATCGGTTTCGACACCATTCTGCCGTTCTGCTGCTGCGTCCGTTAATCGGTCGCGCAGGCGATCGATTCTGCGTTGCAGTTCCTCCATCTGGCCCACCGAAGTCTGAAGCTTCGCTGCCTCAAGTCGCAGATGCGCTAACTTCATAGTCTCTGTTTGCGATAACGCGTTCGAGCTTTCAATCGATTGCACGATGTTCGAGAGATACGTCGATTCTTTCGTTAGGTTCGTAAGTTGGAGCGCCTGCTGTCGTACTGTTTGCTCGGTGGACTGCAGATTGCGGATTGCCACGCGCCTTACGACGAACGGGCTGCCAACCGCAAACATGACAGCGCAAGCAATCAACATGACGCGAATCAACTTCATTGCGGATCGCCCCCTGACGGCACGGTATGCTGTCTTTCCCATTCAGAGAAATCGCCATTCTTCGGACAAAAGTAAGAACTCGAAGGTGCGCGGAGGGTGCCCCAAACCAGTACGAGCTTTCCATCAGTGTTTCGCCAAGGTGTTCGTTCTTTTATTTGAATGAGTTCGTTGCCATGGGCGTATTTCTCGATACCACTGGTCGTGCCCTGGTAAACGACTTCGAACTGGTTTGGTGTTAGGTCTGTTCGATGTTGATATTCGGGCGGTAGTTCGGCGACTACGTCATTGAGATTGGATGCCAATACGCCGCCGTGTTTGGAAGCATACTCCCATCGAGCTGTGATTAGGCGGGAGCAATAATCCGTTTTGGCGCGCAGCTCGTCGGTCGATGCGGTTCGGTCATAATTCGTAAATTTCTGATGGACCAATTCGTCACGGGCTTTCTCCAATTCTGATTTCAGCCGTTGCTCTTCCTGTCTTAGCCGAGCGGCGAGATCTGCTTTAGGCCGCAGCAGTGCAATTTCCTTCCCGAGATGTTGCAACTCTTTCCGCGCCTGCAATGCTGCCTCGGGCGTGTCCCTCGCCAACTGCACAAGGTGTTCGCGTTCGCGGTTTAATCCAGCAATTTGGATTTGCTGAAGCTTTGAGATGGTGTCCAGTTCACGGGCTTTTGCCTGTGTTTGTAGCTCAATAACAACGGACGTCGTTATGCCTGCGGCGATCAAACCGATCGTTGCGACTTTTACTTTTGTTGTGACCATAAGCTTAAGGAGCGCAGCGGTCAGGGTGGTCGCAGACTTTCCCAAGGCTGCCGCGGCTATGCTGGTAGCAAGACCGGCGGGTGCGGCGCTCACTGCCTGCGTCGACAAAAAACCAACTAACGCCACCGCTGAAAGTGTGACTCCTTGGCGCTTTAGAATGAGTGCCAACTTTTCCAACGCGCGATTAATTCGCATTCGGGCTGCATCCTCGCTGCTTCCGATTGCAGCTGCCACCGTGCGCAAGTCTTGCTGCTCAAAGAACCGCAGGAGGATTGCTGCGCGATCGTCTGCCGGCAGTTGCGTGATTGCCTCATCGAGCAATGGAGCGATGTCTCGAACATTTGGATAATCATCAGGCGTGTTCATTTCTGCTGCCGAGGTTTCACGGACGCGACGGCGCAGCTCCGAACGAACGGATCTCGTGCCGACGTGATATGTGCATTGGTGAAGCCAACCGCCCAACGCCACGCCGGGTTTGAGGGTGTGAGCCTTTCGTGCAAGTGCGATAAAAACATCTTGGGCAACGTCTTGCGCGAGATGGGTGTCACCGCCGACGATTCGCAGGGCTGTTGAGTAGACAAAATTGATGTACCGCGCCACCAGCTCGCGAAAGGCGTCTTGCGAGCCGTTTGCGATGTAATCAGTCAGCAACTGCTGATTTTCGTCCATCCAGTTAGTAAATCCCCGTGGCAGCCAAAAACCGAACAATTTTGTGCACGTGCTGCCGACAACTGCCCGCGTTCGACCTGTTGAGGCGGTCTTTGCGTTATCAACGTGCGCCCCCGAAAACTAGCCGGTCCGGCAATGAGGACAGAGATCGCTTCCAGCTGTTGGCCTTTATTGAGAGTTCAGACGGAAGAAGTTATTTCCGGCGGCGGGAGTGGTGATGCTGAGGGTGCCGGCGTTGGTGTTGATTTGGATCGCTTTACACAGTAACGTGAAGCTATTGATTGTCGGCGAAATCGCGGTGCAATAATGCTTTCATGTCAGCGAGCGCTTGCTTACTGCCGGCTTGCTTCGCCAGGTTCGTATATTCCATCGGGTCTTTGTCGTGATCGTATAATTCGATGCCCGCCTTTCCATCGTTCCATTCGGTGCAACGATAGCGCTCGTTTCTAACGGTGCGTCCAGTGGTGGGACCGCGATGTTCGCAGGTGTAAGCGACCTTGTTCCATTGGGCCTCAGGATTGTTGAGGAGCGGCACGAAGCTCTTTCCTTCGCCTTGGAACGGTTTGGGCAGACCACAAAATTCCGACATCGTTGGATAGATATCTAAATACTCAACGACGCGGGCACAGGTTTTTCCACTGTTGATTCCAGGACCGGCTACGATCAGTGGCACGTGCGTGGATTCTTCAAATAGACTGGCCTTGGCCCACCAGTTGTGTTCGCCGAAATGCCAGCCGTGATCGCTAATAAAGACGACGATTGTTTTGTCGCTCAGCTTCAATCGATCCAACTCGTCCAGAACTCGTCCAACCTGGGCATCCATATAGGAGACGCACGCGAGATATGACGCAATGATTTCGCGTTTGGTCTTTTCCGGCATGTCTGGTTGGTAATTCTTTTTGCTGTTCAATGCGACTTTTGGAATGTCGTCGGCGTCGTTGGCGGGGACGTTAACGAGTTCAACTTTGTCGAGTGGATAAAGGTCGAAGTATTTTTTCGGCGCGACGTGCGGGACATGTGGTTTGTGGAAACCGACGGCAATAAAGAATGGTTGGTCCTTGTGTTTTTGCAGAACGTCGACCGCTTTCGCGGCAATGGCGGTGTCTTCGTTTGCCGGGTCGTCGTTTTCCGTCGCACGATAAACAAAATACGGCGGTTCGCCGGGCTTTTTGCGATCAGCCGGATTGGCGCGTCGCCGTTTGGGTTTGGCAGATGTGTCGCCTTCGTCATCGGAGTCGCCGGCCCTGACGCCATCCTCGACGTCCCAGTGCGCATCATGATGCCCGAGGTGTTGGATCTTGCCGATCGATGCCGTGAAATAGCCGTTGGAATGAAAGTGTTCGGGCAGGTACACAACTTTGGGCATGGAATCGCGCAAAATGGTTTTTTGGTCCATGACGTGTGTTGTCTCGGCGTGCAGGCCACTGAGGAAGGAAGTGCGCGAGGGGTTACAAACCGGGTATTGCGCGTAGGCGCGATCGAACCGGACACCGCGCGCAGCGAGTCGATCAAGGTTTGGGGTCTTCACAATTTTGTCGCCATAGCAAGCCAAGTGCATGTTCAAGTCGTCGGAGACGATGAACAGGACGTTGGGTTTTGCCGGCTCCGCCCTTGCGGCTGACAGAGTGAGAACCAGGATTGATACAATCACGAGGGTGGATTTCGGTAAGGTCATGGCGTGTCAACTAAGACATACGGTGAATGCCTTTGGTTACGGGTTGATTGGCAAACGAGCAACTGCACCTTCGCCGAAACGAGGCGAAAAAAGTTACTGCGACTGGGTGTTACTGGGTGCGACTGGGTGCGACCAGGTGCTACTGATTGGAGTTCAGTCGCACCCCAGTCGCAGTAGCTGTCGCAGTCAGTCGCACCAGCCTTTTTCCGGGCTGTCGCCGTTTGCGTGAATGATTCGATAATACACATACGGCTGAGTGTAGTGCGTTGGCTGAATTAAAGCTTCTTAGTGGATTGAGGTTTTTACTAAGAAAGCCGGAAACGGGCTGTCGTAGGTCAGTAGTTCGACGGACAACCTGCTTCGTCTTCATCAATGCTTTCGCCAAAACCGAAGAACTTCGGTCACACTTTCCCGTTTCACGACACTTACTAGCTGAGTATGATTGCAGACATTATCTCGGCTGAACCCATTTTGCCCGACGCGCGCCTGGTTGAATCCGTTCTTAGCGGTGATCGCGACGCCTTTGCCCAACTCGTCGCCAAATACCAGAACGCGATTTCGGCTTTCGCCTACAGCGCGTGCGGAGACATCGCGCGAAGCGAAGACTTAGCGCAGGAAACCTTCATCATCGCCTGGCGCAAACTGCGCGATCTCAAAGAGCCGGCAAAGTTCAAGAGCTGGCTATTCGGCATCGCACGCAATCTCATCCAAAATGCGGTGCGCAAACAAGCGTGCAACCCGCTCGCCGGTTCCGATCAGCTCGATGAGAATTTGGCCAGCACGGTCGCTGCCGGTGACCCAATCGGTCACGCCATCTCTAAAGAGGAGCAAGCCATTCTTTGGCACGCGATCGAACATATTCCGGAACCCTACCGCGAGGCACTTGTCCTGTTTTATCGCGAACATCAATCCGTCCCGCACGTCGCCGAAACGCTTGATCTCACCGAAGAAGCCGTGCGGCAACGTCTCTCGCGCGGCCGGAAACTTTTGCACCAACGCGTTGTCGCATTTGTTGAAGGCGCGCTGGCACAAACCGCGCCGGACCAGCAGTTCACTGCCGGTGTGCTCACTGTCTTGCCGACCGCCGCTGCAACAACTG
>JAQGOW010000615.1 GCA_028293405.1 Verrucomicrobiales bacterium | reverse complement strand
AATGGCAGAGCGTGACGGACATGGTGGTGCAGACGAATCCGGGTTTTCTTTTTAAGTGTTCCGGCGAAGCGGCTTTGGTCGGCGGGTTTTATCATTCAAATGCTTGCGCGGTAACGAAGTCCATCGATATGAGCAGCGGAGGGCGATTGAGTTTTTTTATCAATGCGTTCAGTTGCTCAGGAACCTTCGACTATTCAACGAACAATGGACAGAGTTGGACGGAAATTCACACGTTCACGTCGCAGGAGTGTAACGCCAGTTGGGTGTTCGTTGATATGGATGCACCGGTGGCGGCAAAGTCCGTAGCGACATTGTTCCGATGGCACAAAACGGGGGTGGACGACGGAATACTAGGATTGGATCGCGTGCGGATTTCGACGCCGAATCATTCGGGCCCGTATTTCCGGTGGATGCCTTCGGATCGAATCACGTACCCAGGATCGATCGTGAACTTGCGGCCGGAAGTCGAGGGGACGGCTCCGATGAAGTTTCAATGGTGCAAGGATGGCGCACCGGTCGCTAGCTTAACGGAGCAGAATCTGGTGCTTGGTAACATTCAAACGAACCAGGCAGGCGCTTATACGTTGGTGATTTCGAATCAATTTTGGGCGATTACGAGTTCGGTCGTGAACATCGGCTTTACGTCGGTTCCGTATCGGCCGCGGATTTGGTCTGTTACGGACCATACTGGCGGCAATCAGCAGGAACGGCTGGAGGCGAGTGGGGCATTTGCGCAGATATATCATGGAGCCAAGGATCTGAACGACATCTCTTACAAGGATTTCTCGCCATATGACGCCATGCTTTTCGAAATGGATTTAGGGCAGTCGTTTTACGATGCCTTTGGAGATAACGCGGCGGATTATGTGGATTCGGGAGTTGGGTTTGTGGCTTCAGTGTTCTTCGGTCCGCAACAGACGTTCGGAAGGTTGACGGCGGAGAACTATTTGCCGTTCACAACGGGTGGCGGGGAGAATGAACAATTTGCCACCACGTTTTTTGATGTGCCAACGCACCCAATCCTGAGTGGGGTGATGCGATTCACGAATGTTTGGGGAGATGGGTGGGGAACAGGGAGCAGACTGGTTCCGGGATCGAAGTTGATTGCGCACTGGAGTGATGGGAGTCCGTTTATCGGCACGAAGCAGAAGGCTGGTTCGGGACGAGTGGTTGGGTATAACGCCGATTTCCAATCTCAGCCGACGAAGTTAGTGGCAAACGCATTGTTGTGGGCGGCGCGCGAACCGGCACCGGAACCCAGGATTGTTGCAGAGCCGCATAACGTCGGTGTGACGCCAGGAACTTTTGCATCGGTCGTGGCGTACGTTTCGGGCGCGTCGCCGATGGGTTTCCAGTGGTATCGCAATGGAAGCTTGATACCCGGTGCGATGGATAGCGCGTACAACGTGGTGTATCCGCAGATGGGTGATGACGCGACCTATACTTATATTGCGACGAATGCGTATGGGTCGGTGGCGAGCACTGCGACGGTGTTGACGGTGCAGGTTGGGCCGGCGATTACGGCGCAGCCGCAGTCTGTGACCGTTCATTCCGGTGATAACGGGAGCTTGAGCGTCGGTGCAACTGGAACTTCGTTGCAGTATCAATGGTATAAGGATGGAGACGTGTTGGCGGGTGCGACTTTTGCCACGTTGAGTATCGGGAATGTTTCGCTTGCAGACGATGCTGATTATTCGGTGCAGGTTTGGAATCTGGTTGGTTCGCAAACGAGTTTGACGGTGCATTTGACACCGCTTGTGGCGCCGATCTTGTTGCAGCAGCCGGTGAGTCAAACGGTGCAGGCTGGTGGGGCGGTGACCTTCTCGTGCAGTGTTGGTCCCGATAGGGAGCTTCCGCCGGTCAGTTCAGGTCAGTTGACGCTGTGGCTGGATGCGAATGCGAAGGTCGATGCGGATTCGAACAACCTTATTTCGAGCTGGCGCGATTGTTCATCGAATCACTGGAATGCTGCGCAAAGTGATCCGAACTGGCAACCGGTGCTGACGCATCCGGAGGGATTGAACGGACGGGCTGCGGTGCATTTTGAAGATTATTCGATATCGGGTTCGTTTCTGACGAATAGCACGTTGAGCTTTCAAGGAGCTTACACTGCGTTTTTGGTGTATTTGCACGCGGCGACAAGCCCAGGGTTCATGACGCCGTTTCAGATGGATAGTTTCGACGCGGATCAGTTTAAAACGGGGCGGGTGTATCCGTTTGCCGGTTTTGCTTTGTGGCCCAAGGATGAACTCGGTGTCGTCGGCTGGGATTGGTTCCATTCGGGCATTTCGATGCCACCAAATACGTGGCACGTTGAAACGGTGCGTCAGCATACCGATTCCGTGGTGGACATCATGTCTGAAAGCGCGAATGCGGCGACGAATACTACGATTGTCGAGGGCGGGAACTATTCATTTCACAACAGTTACCATCTTGGAGCGTTAGCAGGAGACATTGCGGAAGTGGTCGTTTATCAAGGCGCGCTTTCGGATGTCGAGCAGGCTTCGGTGGGACAATTTCTGCACGACAAATACTTCCTCAACACTGTGCGCGGGTTCGGTTTTCAGTGGCAGTTGAATGGAGTTGATATTGCGGGTGCGACGAACCAGACGTTGCAGCTTGCGGGTGTGCAAGCGAGCCAAAGCGGGAGTTACACCGTTGTGGTGAGCAATACCGGAGGCACGGCAACGAGCACCGGAGCGGTGTTGAGCGTGAATGGACCGGGAGCACCACAGGTTACGATACAGCCGCAAACGCACGCGGTGAACTTTGGTGATACCGTTGTTGTTTCTGTCACAGCAACCGGCAATTCGCCAATGAGCTATCAATGGCTGAAGGATGGAGCCCCGATTTCGGGTGCAACTCACTCCAGTTTTTCGATCAACGGGTTTTCGGCTGGTGATGCTGCGGGTGGATATTCGGTGCGGATTTCGAACAACGCGGGTTCAGTTACGAGTGCGACCGCATCGATCGGAGTGCCTCCGCAGATCGTGCAGCAACCGCAGTCGGTAGTTGTGCCGCTTGGGCAATCGTTTCAGGCGGCAGTGGCGGCGTCAGGCACGGGATTGAGTTATCAATGGCTGAGACTCAACGGGACGCTTCCTGATGGACTGGCAATGATGCGATTTGAAACGAATGCGGTTTATGGGCGCGCGGTTTCAACGGCGAAAGACGACGGCACCTATGCGGTAGCCGTTAAGAATGTATTTGGTGTTGTTACCAGCGCCGTGTTCACGGTTACGACGGCAACTGCTCCGTATATCACGCAGCAACCGGCGTCGGTTACGGTTGCGGAGAATGCCACATTCCTCTTTCCTGCGCATGTCGAAGGCGGAGCACTTTCCTACCAATGGTATAAGGACGGTTCGCCGATTGCCGGCGGGACGCAGGAGAACTACAACGCCTGGCGCAACATAGTTGCATTCGGGGGCAGTAACACAGCGACACTGTCTGATGCCGGATCGTATTATCTTGTTGCGACGAATATCGTTGGGAGTGCGACCAGCGACACGGTGACGCTGACTGTTACAAACGACAGTTCGATGGTACTCATAAACTCGCTTGGTTCAGGAAGTAGTGCAGATTATTCGGGTGGGATCAAAGTGTCGGGGTTCTCGAAGTACATCTGGGAATTTTGGCCAATTGATCCTCCGACATTGACTCTCAACGGGTCGGATGTTTATCAAACGACACGTGACCAGCAATACCAGGATCCATGGCCGTGGCGTTGCACTATTCCGCAATGTCCGCCTGGGTTGAATACGCTCGTGGCGACGGTACGGCGTCACGACGGTGCGCTATTCCATTGGACGACCACGTTCTACAATTCCGTGGCAATTACATTGCAAGGCGGAGTGAATGGGCCGGGCACGGTATCGCCGAATTTATTTGGCACAAAGTTGAACTTTGGCAGCAATTACGTGATGACGGCGACGCCGTCCACAGGGGCGTTTTTCACCGGGTGGAGCACGGATGCTGGAATTATTTGCACGGATCGGACGTTGAAATTTACCATGACTACGGATCTGCACCTGTATGCAAATTTCGTTTCTGATCCGTTTGCGTCAGTGTTGGGGAGTTTCAATGGATTGTTTTCGGACGATGTTGTTACCGCGAGAACTGCTGGGTCTCTGACGGTCAAGCTGTCGAAGAAAGGCGCATATTCCGGGACACTGAAGCGAGCCGGGAAATCGTATCCGATCAGCGGCAAGTTTGATCTGTCGGGTCATGCTGCGCCGTTTGTGCGTGCCTTGAACGGGAAGGTTGATATGCAAGTGGATTTCGAGCGTGGGCAAATTACCGGAGCGATCATCAATGATGTTTCGCAAACGCCGTTGCGAGCAGTGCGCGCGCCGTTCTGCGCGACGAATCAGTCGATGTTTTCGGGCAAATACACGATGGCGTTACCGGCAAATGCGTCACTCGACACAGGGCATGGATTCGGATGCATCAGTCAGATGCCGGACGGAACGATTAAGTTGATGCCGCCGAGCGCACTCGGTGATGGAACCGCAGTGTCGCAGTCGGTCGGAGTCGGCGGCCAAGGTGAGTGGCCGATTTACGTTTCGGTGAACAAGGGAACAGGTTTGCTGTTTGGATGGTTGAACTTTAGCAACGCGCCGGCCCGCACGCTTTCGGGTACAGTAAATTGGATCCGACCGAATTGCTCGTCGGCAGAAATCCAAATATCCGCGTCATTGTATACGCCGAGTGCGACCGGTTTCGGTGTAAATGCAACTTCGCTAACGGCAGTTTGCGAAGGCGGATGTTTAACCCAATGCACGTCGAACGCGGTGTTGGTTGCGAAAACGCCTGTGACTGTTCTTTCACCAAATACGAACGCGATGTCGCTTAAAATCTCATCTCCGAACGGTTTTGTCAGTGGGAGTTTCAAAGTGGCTGGCAAAGTGAAGATGATCAAAGGCGTGGTGTTGCAGCAGCAGACGAATGGCGCCGGATTCTTTGTGGATACGCCGAAAAATGGCGCAGTGTCGCTAAAGTGAGCGGGAGAATTCTATGATCGCCGCACTCAATAATGGCTGATGACGGATTGTTCTTTTGGAACTACGCGCAAAGAGAGGTGGTTGGTTTCTTTGGTTGTGAGTTTCAAACTGATCGACCGGGTTTTCCCGCCGGCCCAACCGTTCGTTGTAACGGGTAGCGCGAAACGGTCGTGTTGGAGGTCGAGGGCGTCGGTGGTGGGAGGGAGGTTGGAAAGGATGGCGATTCCATTCGCGTCGCTGGTGGCGCGGAAATCTTTCGGGCGACTGTTGATCCACGTTTTTAAACTTTCGCTGCCGAGCAGGGTGCCGGTGGTGTTGTAGCAATCGTTGCCGAAAATGACGGCGGCCCATTCGCCCCAACGAAGGTTTGGCCAAGTGACTACGTCGGCATTGGTGACGGCATGACCTTTGTCGTCGTGCAAGGTGACCTCGAGAGTGGCGGTGGGTTCCATGCCAATGGTGATGGTGAGGTCCTCGGGGCCGAGTTGGTGTTTTTGTGGGTAGCGCATGTTAGTTGTGCCAGGACCGTTGGTGCTGATGTAGCCGTCACACAATGCGGCGATTTCGAGGTCGCCAGTAGGCATGGACGAAATAGTGAAGGTGCCGTCTTCGTTGATCTTGCTCCATGCATGCCACTGAGGTGGGCTTTCCGACGGCTTGATTCCGGGTGGCCAGATGTTGGCGATGACGCGGCCATTTTTGACGGGGCGGGGGTTGGTTCGGTCCAGTTGGCCATGAATGGTTGTGCCAGGGGTGAGCGAGAGGGACAGGATGTTGGTTTTGTTTTTTACGGCTTTGATCGCGACGACGTCGCTGAACCACGCTGGGCCGTTGGTTTGCAAGAACGCGACGCGGACGGTGTGAGAGCCTTCGGCGATTTGTTGAGACTCGAGAATGCCACGGGTTGGTTCGGTCCAGGAATCGTGATCGGAGTAGACTTCCGAAATCTGTTCGATGAATTTTCCGGAGCCGGACGGTGCGTTGGTTACGGTGATGCGCAGGGTTGCGCCTTTTTGCAGGATGATGGGATCGGGCCGGGCTACGAGCGAGTGATGGCGGATGCGGTTGAAGAGGTCTAGCAGGAGAGTGCGCCAGGGTGCGCCATGCGGCAACATGGTGGAGACGACTCGCTCGGGATCTTGCGCCACGTAGTCGGGATGATTGACCGCGAGGCAGAGTGTGCCGGTTTCGAGTTTTTCGAAGACGTAAAATGGATATGGGATGGTGGCGGTACCATGTTGGTCGGTGGTGACGGGACGAGGTTCGAGGTGCTGGGCTTCCTCGCTCCAGCCGTACCAGCCGCTTTGGAAAGGGCCGGGCTTTGTTCGAAGTCCGCGCGGGGTAATGACGGCGTTGGCGATGGGTTTGCCGGAACTGTCGGTGACGCGGAAGATGGCCTGTGGGGTTTTAGGCGCGGTGAGGAATAGCACTGCGAGCACGATGACCAGTGCGATTGCGGCGATGGTTCCCAATTTGTTTAACTTCACTTTCGGTGTGGGCCGGTTTGGTTTTCGGAAGGGTTGCGAAAAGGGTTGTCAAATGCAAGGCGTGTTCGTCCGGCTACGTTGAATCGCGGGCCGGTTGCGACCTTGCGCTACGGTAATGACCGACGCGTTAGTACTGCGGCGAAGGCTTGAACAGGGGGCAATTGTTTCTCATACTATATAGATGCAGTTTATTCGGGACATCCACGCAAAGAAGGCCGCGGCGAAACAGCCGGTGGTTTCCTTTGAATTTTTTCCGCCGCGAACAGAAGAGGGCGATCGCAATTTGCTCGAGAAGACGATTCCGACGTTGCTCGCACTAAAACCCGATTATTGCTCGGTCACTTACGGCGCCGGCGGGAGCACGCGCGAGAAGACGATGATGATCGTCGATCAGATTCAGCGTCGGCATGGGCTGACGGCGATGGCGCATTTGACGTGCGTGAATTCGACGGTGGAGC
>JAQGOW010000605.1 GCA_028293405.1 Verrucomicrobiales bacterium | reverse complement strand
CAGCAGCGCGCGTTCGCGTTCACGTTCGATATCTTTCTTGCGGACGGCATTCAGCACCGCGCTGGGCAGACGTTTGAGCGTCGACTTTAGAATATAATCATCCGCGCCTGCTTTCATGCAACGCACGGCCACTTCTTCGGACTGCGATCCTGTGACGAGAATAAAGGGCGTGTCTTTGCCGCTCTGCTTCAAAAGATCAAGAGCATCGAATGCGTCGAATCCCGGCATGCTGAAATCCGAGAGAATGATGTCGGGATGAAACTCCTGCAGAGCGTGTAAATAGCCGTCGCGATTATCAGCGCATCGGGCGGTAAATTGGATTTGCGCGCGTTTCAATTCGCGCTGAACAAACTCCGCGTCACTTTCAATATCTTCAAGTATCAGCACGCGCAAATTGCGCCGCGCGATCTCGTGGGAAAATTCAATCGGAGCGTCAAGCGACGCATCCTGTGGGACAAAAAAGTGGGTAGTTTCACTCATGGTGCATTCGCAATCGCCGCAATTCCAATACCGCCGCTACTCTAGCTCTAGGTCCCATATGTGCAACCGACTGAACTCAACTATGCTGCTTTAAAGCGTGTCGTCCGGCAGTTTGTGCGCCGGTAAGGAAAACGTAAACGTCGCGCCCTCACCCAACTTGCCTTCGGCCTGCACTTCACCGCCCTGTCGTCGCGCCAATCGTTGCACGACCGCCAAACCAATACCGCGCCCGTCGTACTCCTGATCACTATGCAACCGCTGAAAAACTCCAAACAACCGGCCAACATATTTCATGTCGAACCCCACGCCATTGTCGCGGATCCAAAACACATTCTTTTCACCATCGACACCGCCGCCGATTTCGATACGCGAATCGCTTTTTTTGCGCGAGAACTTCACCGCGTTTTCAAGCAAGCGCTGAACAATCTCCGTAGTCAGGCCAACATCGCCCCAGGCCTGCGGCATGGGATGAACCTTGAAATGCACTTCACCGGGTTTGACGGGTAAAACCTTGATACACTCGTTGGTGATGTCTTCCATGTTCATCATCGTCGGCGCATACGGCCGGCGAGCGAGGCGCGAAACGACGAGCAAATCCTCGATCATCACCGACGCTTTGTGCGCGCTACCCACGAGAATTTCCAGGCACCTCTTGCCTTCGGAATCGAGTTTTTCACCGTAATCCTCGAGCAGGATTTTCGAAAAACCTTCGAGGGCTCGCAACGGCGCGCGTAGATCGTGGGAAACCGAATAGGCGAATTGCTCGAAATCTTTGTTCACTGCCTGCAACTGGGCGCTCCGGGCAGCGAGAGCCTGTTGCAGCTGTTCTTTGTCGCGTTGGTCGGAGTCCATCACCTGCTGGCTCATGTTGTGACAGAATATCGGCTATATTGCTGTAGCGTCAATCGGGGCAAGCCGTAAAACTTCGATGGGATTGCGCCCCTTCTCAGCCCGCACTCCAAGTTCGCCGGATCTTTAGTTGAGCGCGTTTTTCTGGATGGCTTTTGGCCATACGATATCGCGTGCTTGCAACCAATCCGCCTTGGCGGTTGTATCACCGCCATCATCTTTCCCATCGTCGCCAATCGAATACAACGTGAACGAGCCATCGGCATTGACGCGGTAACGCAGCGGCTTCCAATCCATCGGATCTAATAAAACCTCGGAGCAAAATTCGGGCACGAGCGCAGTCAACGTCTCCGGCGCTTTGCCATGTCGAAGTTGATACCGTTTGATCGCAATCGCCATAATCGCCAATCGCCTCTGAGTTTCACAATGAAATGCAGTTGTGACTGCTCGGTTAAAATTCGGGATGGCCCTCAAGCTCATTGGATATTTGAACGACGTGAATGACTTCGAAAGCACCTTGTCCAACTGAAGATACTCGCGCTGAGACGCTTTGCTCACCTCGACCGCACCTATACCGTTCGTTACTAAGCGGCAATTATCGATGTATCGGCCAATCGTTTTCAGGTAAAACATCTCGTCCTGATTAGCCACGGTCGCCCGCCAAATCGTCGTTGCGACGCGGTCCCGCATATCGGGCCGTGACCCACTCCAATTGAATGAGTTCGTTTGGCCCGTTCGCACCATCTCAAAGTGATTAAAACAATACATTCGCTCACCGACGAATCCTCGTTCGATCGCTTGCAATACATTGACCTTACCCCAGCTTGTTTGAATCTGACTCCACTGCGCATCGGTCAGTCCGTCGGATTGCAACGCTTCCCATGTCGTCGCCAAACCTACCCCGGTGACCGCGATTCGAATCATTTGCGCGACTAATGTCATGTCGTTGCGCTCGAGTTGCGAAAGATGCGTTAACGCCTGCAAATTTTCGAATGCGTCATCGTAATTCGTCTCATGCAGCGCAGCGACGGTCGCGGCTGAGACCAATTGCACCGCGGTGCGTTGCTGGATGAATGTCCTGCGGACAGTGAATATGTTCGTTTGCCAACCGGTGTCCGGCTCGGGCTCAGAGACACTTTCGCGAATTTCGCGCAACGGCTTGGCGTTGTTTCCCAATATCGCGAGCAGTTGCGACCACGCCATGGTGTTCGTCCGCGCCATGCCGTCGATCAACGGCAATTGTTTCCAAGCAACAACGGCGACTCCCGATGTACTCACGTCCATCACTTTGATCGGGCTTAATCCACCGACCGAATTCGCGGCGCTCACCAGTTTGTCTATACCGGGAGTGCCGTTCGTCATCTGCGGAAGTGGCGGATCGGTGAAGTAGAGGCGCTCGCCTTTGACGCGAAGTTGCGCGACGTAATCGTCGACGCTGGAACTTCCGCGCATCACGCACAGCAACGAAACAGCCGCGACCAAAAGCAGGATCGAACCAAAAATTACGTAGCGGCGCGAGATGGTCACTGAGGGTGTTTACACCATATGTGCCAAATCGTTGCTAGGTATTTCGGCGGATTAAGCCGTCGGTAACTCATTAACCTTTTCGTCGAAGATGAAATCACTTTCGTTCAGGCCGTCCACTTTGTGCGTCCACAGCATGACTTTGACCTGGCCCCATGCGAGATAAATGTCCGGATGATGTTGGACGCGTTCGGCTAGTTCGCCGAGGCGATTGGTGAAGTCGAGCGCCTGGCGGAAGTCTTTGAATTTGTATTCGCGTTCGAGGTGATGATTGCGAACGATCTTCCACTCTGTCCCGATCTGTTGATGGTATCGGCCCAGTTCACCGACTGGCATGGGTTCGGACTGGCCCTTGCACTCGGTACATTCCTTTTCGGCTAAAGCATTCATACGCGTGTTTGACACAGCGTACACCTAAGGGGAGAAAACGCAACGTAGCCGAATCCGCTAAAAAAATTAGCGGCCTTCGTTGATGTTCGAAGGGAGCATGCCGGTACCGAAACCCGCAGGACTGTTCCACGGTTTTTCGGACATGTTCTCAGGCTCCTGGTCGCTCACGCAACCGGTGACGCCGAGAGCGATTGTCGCGAGGACAATGGCAGCTAATAGACTGCGCAGAATCTTGCTCATTGATAGCTCAGGACTTGATCGCCTTCCATGACTTCCTGTTGTTTCCAACCGGGAAGCACGTTAGCGATGGCACGATGATCTTTGACGTCGGCGATTTTCAGTTTGCCAATCAAACGACCGGAGCGATTGACGAGCAATTCACCGCGTTCCAAAAGGCCTTTGTCTTTGCCGATGTCGAGAACGACGAAGTCATACTTCGGATCGACGGCAACGATGTGGCCAGTTAAACCAGCGGGCAGTTTCACGATCGCATTCGGATCGCGATATTTATCCAATTCATTATTAAGATCACGGATGTTGCTATTGAGAATCTTGTTTTCCGAAGCAAAAGCCGCGGCCTTGGACTGGGTCGCCTTCAAATCAGCTTGGAGCTTTCTGACACCAGCGGGATCGACGCCCAAAATGCGCCATTGTTCGAGTGTTTGCTGGGCGACGTCGCGTTCGCTCTTGGTGCGCTCAAGATTGGTCGTGAGGCTCTGGTTCACTTTTTCCAGGTCAGCGACTTTGGCGACGGAGGCCTTCAGGTCGTTGCGGGTGGTGGCCAATTCTTCCTGGGTGCTCTTCAAGTCCTTTTGGGTCTTGGCCAGGGTCGCTTTGGTCTTGGTGTGCGCGGCGATTTCTTTTTCCTTCGCATCCTTTTGCTCATTGCGCTCGGTCATGGTCTGTTCCATGACCTTTTTGACTTGGAAAAAGCTGAGAGCGCCGGCACCGAGACCTGCCGCAATCACTATGATTAAACAAATACGAAGCATGGGTACTAAAACCTTTCAATTTGAGATTAGGGGACACGCATTAAATGTCAACGCCTTTAGGAACGGGTTTGGGCCGCATCGAGGTTGGGGCTGCAAACGACCGTCCGGGTCAGTCGGACGTCTCGTTGCAATCGACCTTGATGCGGCCTAAAGGCCGCGCTCCGAACATCACGCCACGGTGGCGGTCGGTCCATCGCCGGTTGAGGCTTCACTGGCGCGGGCAGACGTTCGTTCTTCGGGTCCTGGCTTCCGATATTGCCGCAACCCGAATAACCGATTCACATGATCGACGATCGCCAGATGTTCCGTGTCTTCAAGTTCCCGGTTGGGATCGAGTTGTTTGAGCTCGGTCGCTTTTTCTTTGTCTAAGGCGTGGCGACGGTCGGCGTAGGCAAGAATGACGCGAGCGAGGCGGGCCATTGAATTTGCGATGCGCGCGAATTGGTCGGGGGCTTTGGCGTCGTCAGATTTGGCGCGCGCGAGTTCGTCGAGAAGTTCGCAGATGCCGGTGGCGGCGAGTTGGACTCCGGCATCGGCGAATTTCACGGGATCTTCCGCGATGGCTTCGAGTGTTTTTTCCTGGCTGGCACGGATGGCGGCGCCCCAGGTCTGGTTGCGGAGGTAGTCTTGGTAGCCGCCTTCGAACCAGCGGCGGATGTTCTCGTCGCTCACTGGATGAGGCAGCGGTGGATTGGTCGATTTCTGCAGTTCGGCGGCGATGTCAGGGTACGTCGCGCCGTCGTCGAGCATGGTGTTTACTTTGTCGCGCAGGACTTTTGGGAGTCGGGCGACATGGCCTCTTC
>JAQGOW010000604.1 GCA_028293405.1 Verrucomicrobiales bacterium | reverse complement strand
AAGAGACGGAAAACATTCGCACGAGCGAAGGCCTGGTCGCGCATGAGTTGGCCCATCAATGGTTCGGCGACCTGCTCACGTGCAGAGACTGGAGCCACATCTGGTTGAACGAAGGGTTCGCCACTTTTTACGCGTTGCTCTACGCCGAACATCTCCACGGTCACGACGATTACGTTTACGGCTTCTTCAACACGAGTCATGCGATCCTCGGGGTCACCAACGACACGATGCCAATCGTCACGCGCAAATTTGATAACCCGGATGACCTCTTCAATTATCTGCCATACGAGAAAGGTTCGTTTGTGTTGCAGATGTTGCGCGCGGATCTGGGGCCGGAGCTTTATCGCACGTGCATCCACACCTATCTCAAACGTCACGAATTCGGGAACGTGATCACCGAAGATCTGAACAAAGTGGTCAACGAGCTCTCGGGCAAGTCGTACGACCGGTTCTTCGATCAATGGGTTTATCACGCGCACTACCCTGAACTGAGCGTGGAGTATTCGTGGGATGAGAAGTCGAAGCTCGCCAAAATTTCGGTGAAGCAAAACCAGAAGTTGAATGACGACGTTCTGCTGTTCGAAGCGCCATTGAACATTGTGTTTACCGGACCATTCGGTCGCATTGAGAAAACTGCGGCGTTCAGCAAAGTGGAGGAGGATTTCTTTTTTGCGCTGCCGAAAGCGCCGACATCCGTTTTGCTCAATCCTGAATTTGATCTGCTCGCGAAAATTGATTTTGCCAATCAACCGTCGTCGATGTTGCTGGCACAACTTGAAGACAAATCCGTTGGCGCGCGATTGCAAGCAGCCGATTTGCTTAAAGACAAAAAAGATCGCGCAACGGTGGATGCATTGAAACGCGCGCTCAACAAAGACACGTTCTACGGCGTGCGCGTGCAGGCGGCGCGAACATTGCAGGCGATTCATTCGGATGAAAGCCTCGAGGCGTTACTCGGTTCGTTGCAACAGTCCGACGCGCGCGTGCGCCAGGCAGTCGTTGCAGCGATTGCGGGATTCTATAACGAGAAAGCGTTCGAAGCCGGCCGAACGATTCTCAGCAAAGAAAAGAACGTCGACATCATTGCGTCGGGCGCCCAAGGAGTCGGGCTTTATCACAAACCGGACATTCGGGACGCACTGTTGCAATTGCTCGCACGCGAGTCGTTCCATGATGTCGTTGCCGATGCGGCTATTCGCGCAATGCGAGCGCAGGATGATCCCGCTTACATTACGCCGATTCGTGAATTCATTGGGAATCATTCGACGAATCTGCAAACACGAACTTTCGCGAGCGCGCTGGAAACGGTTGGTTACCTCGCCCGCAATGAAACGAACCGGGACGATGTTCGCGAGTTTTTGCTCGGTCACATCAATGACAAAAAGAAGGGCGTGCAGCTTGGCGCGATGCGAGCGCTCGGTTTACTTGAAGATCCGAAAGCGATCGCTGCGTTGGAGACTTTTGCGAATGCTTCCCGAGAAATCGATCCACAACCGGTCGCCGAAAAGGCGATCGCGGATATTCGTGCTGCGCGCAGGCCGACGGATAATTTGAAGGAACTGCGCTCGGGAATTCTCGATCTACAGAAGGAATCACGATCGTTGCGCAAGGAACTCGACGAGATGCAGAAGAAAACGAACGCGACGCGCAAATCACAGTCGCAAACGGCTCCGAAACGAAAAAGCTGACGCTGACGTCTCCTTTACGGCTCCCACATGACACGCCAAAACTGTGGCGTAGCGGTGCCGACGATATTGTTCGTCACGAGTAACGAACCGCTGGAAATGGTGTTCGTCGATATTCGCGTCCAGGTCTGCAAATCAGCGGAGTTTTGGATGACGAACCGCGTATCGGGCTGCCCATTGATCTGAAAAACTAGTTGCCCTGCCGATGGCGCACTGGCGGGTAGACTCAGGGTCGGCGCAGTTGGCGGAAAGGTAAGAAGCGTCAGTGAATACGGCGGAAACGAGTTTGTGAACAGACCGGCGGATACAATCGAGTTGGTCGCGATATCTTTGGCTGCCGCTGGCCCGTTGGTGCGGGTCGCTTCGTCCTGTTGAATGCCAAAGGAGCGCGTGAGGGTATTTGTCCAAGGGATAAAATTTGTTAACTCAATTTCTGCATTAAGAATGTTCGTCGGAGTTTTATTGATGACCAGGAGCGCCAACGCGCCATTTGATTTTCGTGTTGCGTAGGCCGAGAGCAAAAGTGAATCGCTCGCCGCGGCAATCACCGTGTCACCCGGCGCGACAAAATACTGGAGCAGTTTCTGCGCATAAAACGACGGGTAGCGGACATTGGAAGTGCTCGCGACTCCGTAGTCGCCGTTATTGCGCCAGCCGTAGAGCGTGGGATCGAAGTCGCCTGTCGTGTCGGAGCCGTTATGCAAATCCCACCAGACACACGCGTTGATTTCAGTGTTCATCAGCTGACTGATACTATCAGCGAGATAAAGCGCGTTAACGATGCTGGTCGATTGACGACCCATCGAACCCGAGTTGCAATTGTTTTCTGTGCAAACGATCTCCACATTCGTGGCCGAGTCTCCCAAGTAATCAGAGAGTTGCTGCCGCAAATCTGCGGCGTCGCTGGCCCACTGCGCGCCGACTTGTAACAGCAGGGCATCGCTCTCGGGAGAGTTGGGCTGCCAGTTCGACGGCGTGTATTGTGGGTAGAAATGATACGCCGCGAAATCGGGCGTGACACCAATCGCCTTCAGCGTGCCTAACAACACAGGGGTCCAACCATTGTGCGTTTGGCCCGTGCGCGGATTCACGACCGGATGCGCTGTATTGTTGGCATATGAATCTTCACCGGTCGTCACAACTATACCGATCTTGATTGTCGGATCGGCGGCCTTCATTGCCGCGATATAACTTTTCGTCAGATTAGCGTACGTAAACGGATCGTGCGCGGGAACGTTCGTGTCGTTTTCCCAGCTGCCGTAATTTTCGTTGCCGATCTCCCAGTATTTATAACCGCAATGATTCGTGACGTTGAGGGA
>JAQGOW010000600.1 GCA_028293405.1 Verrucomicrobiales bacterium | reverse complement strand
CGAAGTCTACCTGAATTTTCAACTCAGCTCGTTTTTCGGCCACGCGTGGGTCTTCAAGGAAGTCAGCACCTCCAACCCGTATGTTCGCGTGCAGGTGAAGAAAGACTACACTTTGAACTTCTCCGATATCGTCTAAAAATATTCGATGACATCAACAACGCCGGCTCCAGCTAAACCCGCGATGCCACTCTCATTTCGTGTTGAGCTTCTCAAGATCAGCGGCGCGAAAGCTTCTCTGACAGATATGACGACCCGCGAGCCGTTCCGTCGTACCATTGGCCCGATCGAAGTCACGCTCACCAAATTTTACACCGACCCTTCAAGCAAGAATCCCTATTCATTCACCGGCACCACTGATGCTGGCGAGAAGTTCAGTTGGGCCGGCTACTTTTACCTCGATCCAATCCGTTCGGAAGGCGAAGTAACCTTAGACAATGTTTCGCTAAATAAATACGCACCGCTCTACCAGGATTTCGTCCGGTTCGACATCCGCGACGGCGTTATCAGCCTGCGTTCGACTTACAATCTGGTGAAAAGCTCGACGACAAACGTGTTCGCGGTGACAAACACCACATTTCGGCTCGAGTCGCTTAAGGTCGGCGAAAAAGGAAACACTGAAAACATCATCGACCTGCCGCAACTCTCCGTCGTCGGCGCCAGCGCTGATGCCATCCACCGCACCGCCGAAGTCAATTCCGTCCTGGTCAGAGACGCGCGCCTCGTCCTTCGCCGCGACAAGAATGATGCCGTCAATATTTTGGAAGTCGCCAAACCCGTTGCCAATGCGACCAATGCTCCCGGCGGCATTCTGTTCCTGCTCCAATCTGTCACGAATGCTCTTGCCATGCTTCTCAACAGCACCAACGCGGCTAGTGGCGTGCTGCACGACGTCACCGTCACGAACTGTTCTCTGCACCTTGAAGATCAGGCTAATGCTCGCCCGGCGCACCTCGACATCGACCAAATCTCGCTCAGCGCCAAAGAACTTTCCAACGTCCCCGGCAAAGACATGACCGCTGATCTTTCGTTGCGATGGGAAACCAACGGCACAGTGCACACCACCGTAAGCGCCGGCCTCTCTCCCGCTCATGCAGATATAAAACTCGCACTCAATGATATCGTGCTGCGTCCGCTCGATCCTTACCTCGAGCCGCACGTAAACGTCTATATCACGCGTAGCAAACTCGGGATGGACGGAACTATCCATGTGGTGCGCACCAATGAGGCATTGCCGGAAGTGACGTTCAAAGGCGACGTTCGGCTGAACGATTTCAGCACTGTCGATGGTGCCATCGGTGAAGATTTCGTAAAATGGGGTTCGCTCCGCGTTTCCGGCATCGACGCAAATCTCAATCCTCCTACTGTCGCAATTAAGCAAATTGCTGTGGACGACGCCTACGCCCGTCTGCTCATCGAAACCAATCACACCATCAACATCCTGACCGCACTTCATCTGGATGCACTTGCGACAAACGCCGCACCCGTCGCAAAACAACCCGAACCAACGAAGAAGAATGGCAAAAAACCATTCACGATGTTCTCCGACGCCGAACGTTCTTTGACAAACGCCACCTCTGTCGCGATTCCTGCAAAGATTTCGGTCGGCGCAATTGTTTTTTCCAACGCCAACCTGCAATTCACCGATCGCAGCATTCAACCTCCGGTCAACGCGACGATAGGGCAGGTGAGCGGCAACATATCCGGCATTTCCACGGATGACCTGCAACGCGCTGACCTTCATTTAACCGGCAAAGTTGATAACACCGCTGGCGTCGAGATCACCGGCAAACTGAATCCCCTCAACCAAAAGCTGCCGACCGAACTGAACATCCTTTTCAAAGACATCGACCTACATCCAACCGGACCGTATTCCGTCAAGTTCCTCGGCTACCGTCTCAACAAAGGCAAGCTCAGCCTCGACCTTCAATACAACCTGACCGACCGAAAGCTTAAATCCAAGAACGTCATCATTCTCGATCAACTGATCCTTGGCGAAAAAATCCCCGGACCTGATGCGAGCAAGCTCCCCATCAAACTTGCCATTGCCGTCCTCAAAGATCGCAACGGCAAAATCGAACTCGACGTTCCAATCGACGGCTCCATTGACGATCCCAGTTTCCATCTTGGTAAAGTTATCAGAGGCGCGATCCTCAACGTGCTGACGAAAATCGTCACGTCGCCGTTCTCTGCGTTGGGCGCGGTCTTCGGCGGCAAAGGCGAGGAGATTAGCTATCAGGATTTCGATCCCGGTCACAGCGAACTTCTTGCCGCCAGCGCCGAAAAACTCGACACGCTTGTCAAAGGCCTCTACGAACGTCCGGGTCTTCAACTTGAAATCGAAGGCAGCATCGATCCGAAAACCGACCTCACCGCAATGCGCCGCCAAACGCTTGAGAAAACTTTCCGCCTTACCAAGTGGAATACCCTGCGCAAATCCGATCAAACCGAATCCAAACCCGAGTCCGTCCAACTGGCTCCCGAAGAGCGCACCACCTATCTGAAGGAGGCCTACGGCGCTGCATTGGCTGCCGGACTCATCACCACAAACGGAGTCGCTACGACGAACCAAGTTGCACAACGAGTCGTTCGAACCGTGTCTTCTCGTTCCGACGATAAAGCTGGAGCAAAACTGCGCATCAACAATTTTGATGACATAAAAGTGCCGGCGAACGACATGGAGTCCCAACTCCTCGAAACGATTCAAGTCAGCGTAGAAGATTTCCAAACGCTGGCCAACGATCGCGCCCAAAACGTCAAAGACTACATTTTGAAAACCGGCAAAGTCGAAGCCGCCCGGGTGTTCCTCACCCAATCAGGAACCAGCGCGACGACAGCAAAAGGTTCACGTGTTTACCTCCACTTGCAGTAAGAAAAAAGTCGCTCCACGAAACGTCGCATGAATGATTTTGAAACAGCCAAACAGTTCTTTCTTCAGGGCCTGCAATCGGTCGAGGCGAATGATCTCGCGTCAGCCGAAGCAATGTTCACGCGGTCGCTTGAGATACTGCCTGAACGGGTTTCAACCCTGAACAACCTGTCTGCTGTTAAAATTAAATTGGGCAAATTCAGTGAGGCTGAAACGTTCGCGCGCAAGGCTATCTCTATAGAAGCCGATTCACCGGAAGCATGGTCGAACATCGGATTGGCTCTGACCGCAACAGATCGCCACGAAGAAGCGTTGGACGCGTGCGACCGCGCCCTCAAATCCAACCCTTCTGACATTATGGCGTGGCTGGCCAAAATAGTCACTTTGCGCGCGCTCAATCGATTCAACGATGCATTGCTTGCTTGCGACGAGGCCCTAAAGCTCGATCCCAAACGACACGAAGTTCTGTACAACAAGAGCCTCGCCCTGAAAGAACTCGAGCGCCCCGAAGAAGCGCAGCAGGTCTATCAGCAGGCGCTCAATGCGAGAGTTGCTCTCTCTCCAGTATTCATTGGGGATCGGTGCGAGACTCAAAAAGGTGCGGCGCTGATTGTAAACCGCAGTCTTGCCGTCGATGATTCATTCAGGTCCTTCGATTCGTTGAGCCGGAATTGCCAAAACTATCCCGGTCAACTCAGCCTCCACCTTAACGAAGATTTTCAGTTCAACTCCATTTTTTTCACCGATTCAATCCAGCCTTCGACCCGAACGAAAATTCCGAAGCCGGACTTTATCATCAACAACCATGTCGACGCCGAACTTCTCGCTTCGCTAGGCCAACTGCCGGCGTTGACAGAGTTCATCGACAGTTTCGGCGTTCCAGTTGTCAATCATCCGGCCAAAGCAGTTCAAACAGGGAGAGAGGATGCAGCAAAGTTCTATGGCGACATCCCCGGCGTGATTGTTCCCAAAACCATGCGGTTTTCCTCCCAGGCAAAAACCCGCCAGGCCTTGGCTCGTGAAATCGAGGACCAATTCACTTTTCCGATAATTACGCGCACTGTCACCGGCCACGAGGGCGTGGGCATGAGCAAGGTTGACTCTCACGACTCGCTGATGAAGGTGCTTTCCGCCGGTGACTGTCCCGACAACTTGTTTGTCACTCAGTTCATCGATACCCGAGGAAATAATCCGCATTATCGCAAGGTTCGCGCCGCAGGTGTCGGCGATGAGATCATCGTTCTCCGTGCTGATTTTTCAGATAACTGGAATGTACATGGCCGCAAAAAGCCAAAGCGCTGGGCATTCTATAAAGAGAATCCCCATCTGCTCGAAGAGGAAAAGCGAATCTGCCACGACTCGGAAGCAACGTTGGGACGGACTGCCGTCGATGCACTCCGTGCCATTCGTGAGCGGCATCCCCTTGATATTTTCGGCATTGATTTCGACGTCGATGGCGATGGGCGGCTGATTTTTTACGAGGCCAATGCAGCGATGAACTTGTTCTCTACCGCTCCCAAAGAAATCCCAAATCCGAAAGAAGCGGGAGACCGATTGAAGATGGCCGTCCAGCGCTACTTTGCATCGCTGGTCGGTAGCTGATTGTTCCTCGTAGGCCAATGGCCTCGAAGCACTGAATTGGAAAAAGGGGTTGTGCGTAACAGGGGTAGCTGCGTCATTTGCAGCCATGAACATGGCTGGGATGCTACTCGGAAAAGATCGGCAAACGATTTGTGCGATCGCCCTATTGGTGCTGGGCTGCAGTTCTGTTGGGGCAGTGTCGACGTTCGACGTTATCGGCGTAACAGCATTGCGCTCTCAAGATCCGTCACTGAACGGGACCGGCGTAATTATGAACCACCCTGAAGGATCGGAAACAGGTGACACGCAGTTCGAAGTCAATCCAAGCACGGTTGGCCAGCCGACGAGTTTGTTTACGTGGATCGGCAACAATGGCGCGACGTCGACGACATATCCGAACTCGCTCGGCACCGGTTCGGCACACGCTACTGGCGTGGCCACACGTCTGTATTCCGTGAACGAAGGCGTGGTGCCCAACGTGTCGCATGTTTACAACTATTTGGCATGGGCATTTTACTCGAACATGGTCGTCACGGGTGTTGCCATCACTGGAAAAATTGTGAACCAAAGTTTCGCGACCTACGGAACTCCTCCTGACAGTATTGTTGCCTCGGCTTACGACAATTACGTCGCGCGATATGGGACGATTTTCTGTTCCGCCACAGGCACTGGCCAGGCGGTGCGCGAGCCCGCGGGCGCTTATAACACTATCGGAGTAGGCGTCAGTGATGCAGAGAGCAGTGTCGGTGGGACTCCCGATGGACGCGCCAAACCCGATTTGTCCGCGCCAGGTTTGGCGACCAGTTTTTCCACGGCATACGTCACTGCAGCAGCGACAATTTTGTTTCAAGCCGCCCAGAGAGGCGACGCGGGCACTAACATTTCTGCCGCATCGGACGTCCGCACGATTAAGGCGCTGTTGATGAATGGCGCGATCAAACCAACGAACTGGACGCATACTTCGACGATGCCTGTGGACGCGACGCATGGCACTGGAGCAGGGGTATTGAACGTGTTCAATTCCTACAGGCAAATGACGAGCGGGCAACACCGCGCGATCGAAGTGACATCGGTGACAAGTGGCGCCGCACACCCGCCGGGTTCGAATGTGGGTAACGAACCTGCGTTGTCCGGTTGGGACCTGGCGACGACGACAACGAGTGCCACACAGGACACAGTCGCTCATTACTATTTTGATCTGCCATCAAACAACCGTGCTTACGTGCTTACCTCGACGTTGGCGTGGAACCGGGCGTTGAACACAACTTCAATCAACAACCTCGATGTCTTTCTGTTTCGAATTAGCGACGGCTCTCAAAATGCGACCAGCGTCAGCACGGTGGATAACGTCGAGCACATTTACCTGAGTGGTCTTGCCCCGGGCCGTTACGACCTGCAGGTGCACAAACACGGTGGCGCTGGGGCGGTCAGCAACTCGGAAACGTACGCATTGGCATTTGAAGTGTTCGCTTTGCCTTTGAATTTCTCGCATCAGGGCAGTGCGGTTGTCGTGACGTGGCCGGTGTATCCTTCCGGTTTTTCTCTGGAAACCACCGCTGGCCTGTCTGCACCGGTTTCGTGGTCGCCGGTATCAGCCGTGCCTATAATCTCGAATGGTTTCTATCGGGTCAGTTTTACTTCGTCGAACCCGAGCGCGTTTTATCGCCTTCGGCGGTAGTGGACGGTGACAGCTTAATCGGAGTCACCTGTAGTGGACGCGGCTTTCTTCGCCGGCACCGCCTCTTT
>JAQGOW010000559.1 GCA_028293405.1 Verrucomicrobiales bacterium | reverse complement strand
CGCCGACAAACCGAGTTCATTGGCCTCGCGCAACAAATCCAAACCGGTCTTCGCCCCCAAATAATGGTCGAGCAGATACACGTCATGCCGCTGCTCGCGCATCTGTGCGAGTCCATCGTCGTAATTCGGAGCCCATTCGATCTCGTAGGTTTTCCCGGGGATGTTCTTCAGCATGCGACGAAGAAGGATCGAAAATACCTCTTCATCATCTATCAGCAGAACGCGCAAGGGTAGGTGCTCCATTACAAAAGAAATTTTTTAGGTTAAGTCAGGATTTCGACGTCGGAAATCAACCGCTCCTGTACTTGTACAAGCAGTTGGAAATTTTGCAACCCGACCGAGACCTAGGCGAAAACATGGGGCTCGTCTGACGGCCTGATGAAACGGCGCAAGCGGTAGTTGTGCAAAGTGTTATGTCTTGTTTGATAACAACGTCGTCGAACCCACCGGCGCTTAAAAGAAATGATTTTGGAAGGGCTGTAAGCCGAGTTTTGTCTGTGCTCTTGCGAGCCGAGAGAATCATTTGTCTTAGCAGCCGGTACCCGGGACCTGTTTCACTTTCGCGAAACTCAGAGCGGGCCGCTCCAGGGTCCCCTATTTGGCCTTGCACCCGATGGGGTTTTCCGTGCCACTGCCATTACTGACAGCGCGGTGGGCTCTTACCCCACCTTTTCATCCTTACCGGCTCATTGCTGAACCGGCGGTTTGTTTTCTGTGGCACTCTCCGTCAACGCAGCCTCACGACTGCCTTGCCCGCGTGTATCCCGAAATCGAGTCCGGGTTACGCGGCATCGCGCCCTCTAGTGTTCGGACTTTCCTCCCCGTCCTTGCGGACAGAGCGATCCTCCACCCTTCCAAAATCAATAGGCATCATACGCCGAATCCTGCTGTTTACAAGCGCCGCAGCATGCACCTCGCAAGCAACCTTACGGGTGATGCAACCGGAAAAACGTCTGGTCAGCCGAAATCCCTTGAGTCACCACAATGCTCGACCCGTTCGTCACCGGCGTATAACTCACCGCGTTCCAATTCGTCCCCAGCGGCGTCGCAGATTCCAAGTTGAAACCCGTAGCAGGCGCGTTCCAGGACAGAACGATGTTCGTATCTTGCAAGCTCGCCGTCAAAATCGGCAACGGTTGTCCCGTCGCGTTCAACGTCAATCCCGCGTAAGTCGCGCTCTCGGTTGTGGCATTCGCATCGGCGATTTCACGCAAAATCGGTTGGTCCGCGAAACCAAGTGTAGCGGCATACAAACCATACGAACTAGAAACAAACGTCACCCGCGCCACTTCCGAATCTCCCGCCGCGAAACTGTTCCCCGGCCCCGCCGCGAGCGCGATCCCGACGTGCCCGCTCGCCGCTTGGCTGCTGTTCACATTAAGCACGGCACCCCCCGCTCCACTGCCAAGGCCCGCGCCCACAAAACTTAACTGCGCTGGATCATAGCTCAAACTAAACCCGATCCCATTCTCGTCCCCTTGCGCGTTTAGATGCACCGCCACAATATTAGTCACACCGTTTTGAGACAAGGCGACCAATGAAACCGGTCGCGACGGCAACTTCGGAGTTTGCGCCACGGTAAAATTCGTCGGCCCACCAATTGCAATCATCGGATCAAATCCCAGGGCATAACGCCCAGCCTGGACCCAGTCAGCAATCGACAAACGTCCGTCGCCGCCATTAGTGCGCGGCGCAGAATCCGCCCGCAAAAATTCCAGTGTATTGCTCACCACATCCAACCCCGCCACAAATCTGCCTGTCTGCGTCCAATCGCCAATATTCATCGCGCGATTACCATTCGTGCGCGGCGAAACATCACCTTCAAGATCCGTCACCGGCATCGTCACCACCGCGTTGGAATAAGTTGTCACCAACGTATTAAAATTCGTGTCCAACACTTGTCTAACAGTCGGAACGTCCACAAACGTCAACGCGTTCGTCACCGCATTGGTAACGATTCCGGGATAGAACGTGATCCGCGCCAACTCTTGCGTGCCGATTCCAAAATTGCTCGAGTCCGCAAAAAACACGCCCAACCCAAGTTTGCCAGACGACAACTGGTTAGTATTAATCGTTAACAACGCCCCGACGGCATTCGAGCCGAGCACCGTCGATGAATAAAGCAAGTTGGTGTACGGAAAGTTCACGCTGACACTAACTGAATTTTCACTTCCGCCAGCCACCATCCGCAACGGCACCGTCACCGGTCCGATTGTTATGGCGCCGTTCTCCAACCGCACATTCGGCTTAAACACACTCAGCACTGCGTTCGACGACGTCAGCGAACCAAACTGGTTCGTCACAACGACTCGGTAACTCGCCGCGTCTGTTGTAAGCACACTGGCGATGGTGTAAGTCGAATTTGTCGCCTGCGCGATGCTCGCTGCATTGCGCTGCCATTGGAAAGCGAGCGGCCCGCTGCCTGACATATTCGCGTTAAAGGTTACCGGTTGAAATTGCAACGACGTCTGACTTTGCGGTTGCGCAGTGATTCCGGGTGGCACGCCGACGGTCAATGTCGCGTTCGAACTCGTCACCGAACCGTTAGCATTGGTCACCACCACATAATAGGTGCCCGCGTTTGTCAGTTGCACATTCGTGATCACCAGCGGCGAGCTCGCGGTGGAATACGCGTTTACTCCATTGAAGTACCAATTGTAACCCAAAGGTTGCAACCCAGCTGCTCCCACTCCCACATTAACGGTGCTACCAACCGCTGCAAAAATGTTTGTTGGTTGCGAGGTGATCGTCGGTGGCCCGGTCAAGCCGCACTTGCCTGCGCTTCCCGCGTTGTAGATGCTCTGAATTTCAGCCGCCGTTAGGGCACGATTGAAAATTGCCAACTCATCCAGACTGCCCGTATAAGGCGCAAGCCCGCCGGGACCCTGACAAGGGCTAAGGCCAATTTGCAACGGAGACGTATTGTTAAAATCAATCGTCGAAGACGGGAAAAAAGAATTCGTTGTTCGGAGCGCGCCATCGACATACATCGACCCGTTGGTTCCTGCGCGCGTCAGTGCGATGTGGTGCCATTGATTGTCATTTACACTGAAGTTTGTCACCACCGAGCTGTAGTCGCCGGCAGATGAGAGTAGTTCGTACCCGATCTTCCCAGGATTTGATGCGCCATTGATATAGCCGATCATGACATTCCATGCGGGCCCAAGATTACATACCTGCCGTTTGCCCACCAGGATTGCCGGGGTAGTCGATGCTGTCTTCATCCAAAACTCCACCGTGAAATCGTTCGTCCGGAAATTGCCTACGCTCGCGTCCATCGTCACGCCGCCGGATCCGCTGAGTTGAAAGGTCTGACCGACTTCACCGGCTGCATACGTTGTTCCGCCCGATATCGTTCCATTGTTAGTCCCGATTGAATCCAGCGCGTTGTTCTCCCCGCGCCACCAATTGACCAACCCCGCAATCCCCGAACAATTCGTCGATGCCCCACCACCAGTCACAGTCAAAATGGCATTCGTGCTTTGTGCCGAGCCAAACGCATTCGTCACAAAAACCGAGTACGATCCCGCATTACTTAGTTGAACATTGGCCAGAGTTAAACTCGAGCCGGTCGCTCCGGAAATCGCACCAGAGTTAAAGCTCCATTGATACAAAAGCGGCGCAGTCCCCGTTGCCACAACCGAAAAACCGACCGTCGAATTTGTCTGTGCCGTCTGGCTTACAGGGTTCTGAGTAATCACCGGCGCAGTACCGCCATCTCCTGTGGTGACCGTCAGGGTTGCGTTGGAGCTTTGGGCCGAACCAAACGCATTTGTAATCAGCACCGAGTACGACCCAGCATTTGTTAGCTGAACGTTCGCGATGTTGAGATTGGAGTTCGTCGCTCCGGAAATTGTGCTCGAATTAAAACTCCATTGAAACGAAAGCGGCGCGGAGCCGGTCACCGACACCGAAAAGCCGACCAGCGAATTTGTCTGGGCTGTCAGACTCGCCGGTTGCTGCGTGATCTCTGGCGCAGACCCTCCGCATTTCCCATACGCGCCGGCATTGAAAATCCCCAACACCTCCGACGCGCTCAACGGTCGATTGTAAATCGCCAGTTCATCAATGCCGCCGCTGAAGACCTGCGTCCCATCGCAACAACTGCAAATACTTTGGCCGACGGTAAACGGCGCCGTGTTGCTAACAAATGTGGTATTCGCTCCTGTCGCTGAGTTGTCAAAAGCTCCATCTAAGTATACCGAGATGGTCGCATTGCTGCGAGTCAAGGCGACGTGATGCCAACTTCCATAATTAATCATCTTGGTCGCAATGAAACTCTGTGCATCCGCGCTGCCATTCGCAGACATATCGAAATGCAACTTCCCACCTGTGCCGTTGCCGCCCATGCGCATGCCCCAGTACGAAGTCGTCGCATTGCAGTTCGGCCGCTTTTCCATGACAGCGATCTGGTAGTTTTCCGCAACCGCCGCACTGGTTTTCATCCAAAACTCAACGGTGAAGTTGCCAGTGCCGAAATTCGCCGTGGTCGTCCCCAAATTGAGAGTTCCGTTGAGGAAGCCAAAACCTTTTGCGACTTCGCCCGTGATATATGACACTCCAGACGACGTCGTGCCATTGTGTCCGCCAACACTGTCGACGGCATTATTTTCACCCTGCCACCAATTGACCAGCCCAGATGGTTGACTCGCACAATTCGTCTGCGCAATCGCAGAGGTGCAGACCAACAGGATTGAGGCACAAAGGAGCTGGCGAAGTTTTGCAGTAATAGTATCCATAATTCACACCGTTGGGGCTCGCCTATCTTGCCAAACCAGAAAAAAGTGTCAATCAATCGTCACCGAGCAGGAGGTCAGTCCGTAGGCGAGGGAACCTTTCAACGATACCCGCGTACACTCACAAACGACATTCGCCCAAGCAACCTCTGTGCCTCCGTATCCCCATTGTGAAATTTATTTGCAAAAAACTGCAGTTTTTGTCCTTCCTGTCTCTCGTGTCTCTACAGTTTTTGCCAAAAAGCAGCTTCATGCCAAAATTCGTCGTGTGGAGCCGCATCCCTGCGGTGGGAACGGTTCCGAAGAAACAGCGTAACGTCCCGTTGCCGGTGGCGTGACGCCCTTGATAAGCACTTAAACGCGAGCAGCTTTGAAATGTTTACGGTGAGATTTGAAATCATATGAAGACACAGCCAGATACACCTAGATACACCAAAATACACCTTCCCGGAAACTTCCGGCGTCACGCACACGGCGTTGCTGCTGTCAGCTTGCCTTTGACGCGCAATCAAGCTATTCATTCTACTGCCTCACAGACACGCCTTATGAACCCATTCCGAGCCTCCTTCAAAACACTGCTTTTGGTTCTGGCACTAATATCGCCTCGTGCAAACGCTGCGACCTTAAACGTTCCGCCCCGCGCCACTAACGCCCTCTCCGGCCAGCAATTCGTGAAAAGCATCACCACGATGGCCACGCCCCCGGACACACAACGCGAAAACTGGATCTACGCGCAAATTGCCAGCGGCAACGTGCCTAACTTCATGCGCACGCTGGTGCCTATTACCACCAATCTAACGATCGGCGGCATCAGCCACACCGTCACGTATTACGTCACCCCCGACTACATGGCGATTGGTTCCGATTCCGACTATTTCCTCGAACCAATGACGCCGTTACTGGCGCAACGCCTGGATACTTTGCTCGGCACCATTCGCCCGACGCGCAAAATGGTCGATCAAATCGCCAATCGCGCCGTCGTTCACCTTCAGCCGAATCCAATCCCGCCGGATCCGAACATGATCACCGTCCCATATTTTAATCAGCACAACACGATGGTTTGGACCCAACGCGTCGCCACGTTAGCGGCGCACCCGCTCGGCTCGCTCGTGGGTGGCGACAAAAAAGACGTCATCATTTCGCCGAAGATATACACGAACTTCGCGCAATCGAGCATCACCAAGCCGGTGGTAATTTATGGTTGGCATTATCCCGACGGCACGTTCATCCAACCCGAATACAACGGTCACGAAGAAACCTACGCCGACTACAGCCACGGCATTCGCATGGTGCAAAATGCGATTATCTTCGACGGCACCAACACCACCATTTCAGCCGTGCTGACAAATCCAGCAATCGCCGCCGTCTTGAGCGATGAAACCACGTTCACCGGCAACGTCCTTCCAAAACCCTATTACACGGTCGCGGCTGTCGCGCCTGTTATCATCACTCATCCGTGGAGTCGGGCAGTTGGGCCAGGAACAAACGTCCAGTTTTCCGTGCTGGCTGTCGGCGATCAAACGTTGAACTACACATGGAAACTAAACGGCACCACCATCGCGGGCGCGACCACCTCCGCCCTCACCATTAGTAATGCTCAATCCAGCAGCGCCGGAAGTTACAGTGTCGTGGTCGCGAACGGCTCGGGTACCGCCACAAGTTGGAACGCAACGCTCACCGTCACTCCACAAAATCACACTATCCTTTTCTCAGACGATTTTGACACAGACTCATCCGCAAATTGGAATTTGTTCTGGGGCGCAGACAACGGCGTCGCCGATTACACTGTCAATTGGGCTTACGACTACGGCGTGACCGCCATGACAACTGGCGGATTTGCGCGACAGATCCCGCCCTCGCCGCACTCGACCGGTTCGACCAAAGGCGTGAAATTCACCGTCAACACGACAAACGGCGCAAACGTCGGTGTAAATATTTATCCGAAAAACAAAACATTCAGCGGCAACTTCGCGCTCAAGTTCGACATGTGGATCAATTATCCCGGCGCGGCCAACGGCGGCGGCGCATCGGGCAGCACGCAATATGGCATTTATGGAATCAACCACACCGGCACGCGCGCGAATTGGGGCGCGGCCAGCGCCAGTGCCACCGACGGTCTTTGGTTCGGAAACGATGGCGATGGCGGAACGACTCGCGATTATCGCGCTTACCTCGGAAACCTCGCCGGCACACAAACCGAACTCATCGGCGCGTCGAGCGGCCTCATCGCTTCCAATCATTCTTCCTCGGTTTATCAAACCTTGTTCACCGTTCCTCCTTACGAATCTGCAGGCGCTCCCGGCAAAGGCTGGGTGTCTATCGAAGTCGATCAGATGAACAACAACATCACCGTAATGATGAACGGAACGGTCATCGCGCAACGCACGAATAGTTCCGCGTTTACCAGCGGCAATATCATGCTCGGTTTGATGGATGTGTTTCCGTCGTTGGCCAACCCGGCTGCTGATGCTTATGTCATTTTCGACAATGTAACGGTCGAAGACCTCAGCTCGACCGGGGCCGGCCCGACCATCAACTCTCAGCCACAGAACCAAACCGCATCGCTCGGCTCATCGGCAAGCTTCACCGTTTCTGCGACGGGCACCTCGCTTGGCTACCAATGGCAATTCAACGGCAGCAATATTGGTGGCGCGACCGACCCGTCCTACACGATCAACAGCGTGCAAAATTCGAACATCGGTTACTACACCGTCGTGGTCAGCAACTCACTCGGCAGTGTCACCAGCACTTCGGCAACGCTCACCATCAACGGCTATTATTTCGACCGCCTCGACGCAAATTCCTCCGCCAATTGGGTGACGAACACCTCCTCGTCGGACAATCGCATCACCTGGAACT
>JAQGOW010000532.1 GCA_028293405.1 Verrucomicrobiales bacterium | reverse complement strand
GCGATGGCTGGAACGGGTGAATTGAAAATTGAAACGGTCGTGGTCGAATTGACGGAACCACACCCGCGCCGCAGCACCTTGAAGCGCGGTCACTATGGTGTGTTGCGCGTGGAAGATACCGGTTGCGGAATGCATCCAGAAGTTTTGATGCGTATCTTCGAACCATTTTTCACGACCAAGGATCCCACTCAGGGCACAGGGCTCGGTTTATCGATCGTGCAAGACATTGTGCAACTTTCTGGTGGCGAAATTCTCGTCGACAGCACGCCAGGATGCGGGACGACGTTTACCATTTATTTCCCGCTCGCGCCTGCGCCAGCCAAGCACGACACCACAGCTGTCGCTGCGCCGGCTCGAACGGTTGGCTCCGAAACTCTCCTGCTGGTGGACGACGACGAACTCGTGCGCACGATGCTTTACGAAGTGCTCACCGCGCAGGGTTACAACGTGATAGCGGTCGGCGACGGCATGCAAGGCCTGACAATGAGCCGAACGCACCAGGGGACTATCGACCTGTTGATCACCGACCTTATGCTGCCCGAATTGCCGGGGTGGCAACTGGCCGATCGGATCGCGAAATCGCGCGGACCGATTCCGGTGTTGTTCATGTCTGGTTACACGAACGAAGAAATCGCTGACAAAACGAAAGGGCGCACCGGCATCGACTTTTTGCAAAAACCATTTGGTAACGACACGCTGCTTCGGAAGGTGCGCACGATGCTCGACACAAAACCACCAAAGTAAACTGGCAGGCCCTAAGTCCTGTCCTTCGCTGTAACGCAAAAACAAAACAGGCCAAAGCAGGATTAGCTGCTTTGACCTGCGATGTGTAGGTTCTAACGTTGGGTTAAGGCCAGAGGGGCGCTTCGCCTTCGACCCAATTCGAAGTGCCATCGGTGCTCAGCCATGAATAGCCGTCGCCGGAACCCGTAGACCAGTAGTGAATATTCCTGGCCTGTAAGCGAGATTTGATGGTGGCATCAATGCCTAGATAGCCGTTGGTGATCAGTGCTTTGCTGACACCTGAGGCATCGAGATACGCTTCGCGGCAGGAGAGAGCGCAGTTTGCATTCACACCGTGGTGGCCGACTTTGAGCACCTGACAGGCGCTGACCTCTCTCGCATAAGGCCCAGCGAGAATGCTCAATTCAGTCGAGCCGTAGCCGTCGCCCTGCAACAGAATCGATTTGTTGCCATAAGTGACTTTCAGAATGAGCGAGGCCTCATTTTCAGTTTGCCAATCGTCGCTGCCGCCGTCGACGAGCGAATTCTCCGGGCTGATGGCGCGGACCTTAAAGGCCAAACCGTTAAAGGTCGTGTTGATGATATATTGGCCGGCTACCATCTTATTGATGGCCAGACCGCGTCTATTGCAAGCGGCCGCGAGATTAACATAGTGTGGCCCGTCGCCATTGACCGCGCCTTTTGGATAATAAATTTGCGTGTTGTTGATGGTGAATCCGCTGTTGAGGAATTCATCCATACCGCCAATGTGATCGACGTGCTCATGCGACCCAACGAGGTATTTGATACCGCCACCGAAACCGAGCGCTTGCAGCTTGCTGATGAGCGTAGTATCCCAGCCATCGGCGACATCGACCACCATCTTGGTGTTGTCCGGCAATTCAATGATAAAACAGTCAGCGCGCCCATCGCCTGCGTTGAGCATGTGAATTTTCAGAAAGCCAGTGGTGGCTTGTGCTGAAGTTGCGACCAGCGCGGAAGCCGCGGTGGCGCATAACAGACCGAGTACTTTTTTCATATATGTAGTAATTAATGGACAACACGACAGTGCCGCGTTTGTTTGTTCTCTGGGGTCGTTAGCGATTTAACCCTAAACATAAGTTGCCAACAACCCCCGCAATTTGAGGTAAGCCCGGTGCTTGGTTTCGGAAGTCGCGCGTGCTACAACTCCAGCAACACACCCGTAGCCCCAATGAAATCAAATGCTTTAACCCGCTGTGCACTATTTACCGCACTCGCCGCCACCATTTTGTCGGCCCGAGCCACCACCCTTTCGGAAGGAGATCCGGCTCCGAAATTAACTGTTTCCAAATGGATTCAGGGCGAACCGGTCACGGCGTTTCAACCGGGGACGGCTTATCTCGTGGAATTCTGGGCGAGCTGGTGGACGCCTTCGCTGGAACCATTGGCGCACGTCAATCGCATTCACCAAAAGTTCAAAGACAAGGGACTGGTGGTGATCGGCCAGAACGTTAAGGACAAAGACGCCGCAACAGCTGAACAGTTTGCTAAACGGCTGGCCCCGATTATCAGCTACCGCGTTGCCCTTGATGAAGGTGCAACCAATCGATTGAAGGGCAAAATGCAGGAGAACTGGTTACATGCGGCAGAAGCAGGCGTCCCTTCGGCGTTCGTCGTCGATAAAAAAGGCACGATTATTTTTATCGGGCATCCGGACGAAGTTACTGACGAGCTAATCGAGCAAGTTCTGGCGGGCACGTTTGATCCAAAAAAACGCGCTCTCGATCGTGAAGCGATGGCAGCGAAAGTCGAACAGTGGGAAACCCACAACGATGCCGGCAAAGTTGCGTTCAAAGCCAAACAATGGGACAAGGCGATGAGCGAAGTCGGCGAGCTTGAAAAGATTTTTCCTCATCGACATGTCGTGACTCAGTGTCTGCGCATCACGGTTTTGATGGGTGAGAATAAATTCGACGAGGCCGGCAAATTGGCGCTTCAACTCGGCGACGAAAACAAGGGCGATCCTTTTCTGCAATATCGTATAGCGCGCACGATCGCAAATCGGTCGCCGACAAATACCGCCATTCTCGATAAAGCAAACTTGCTCATGGACCGCGCGATTGCACAGCTGAAAGGTCCATTGCCCGAATTTCTTCACATGCAAGCGCGCCTGGCGTTCCTGCAAGGCAAAAAAGATCGAGCCATCCAACTCGAAACCGAGGCTGTGGATTTGGCTGACCCGTTGACGAAGCACCAGTTCGCTGAGGCGTTGGAAGGTTTCAAGAAGGGCAAACCAACGCAATAAGGTTTGAGAGTGATGGAGAACGCCGCCCCATCCCGTACACGTCTCCCGCTGAATTCGGGAAAGCCGACTCGCGCGAATCGAGCGTTGTTGTTCCTTTCTTTGGCCGTGAATTTGGGATTGGTGGTGCTCATCGCTGTTGTGTTCCTCACGCGCGCGACGGACTCGCCTGCCAACAATCAAGCGCCTGACACGGCGACGCAACGTAGCGTGGAATCGGATGCCAACCATGTTCGCAACCGCACGCGCCCTGCTCTTCCGTGGGATCAATTGCAATCGCCTGACCTGGCCGTTTACGCGGCGAACTTGCGGGCAGTTGGTTGCCCCGAGAAAACGGTCCGTGACACCTTGCTTCCGTTGATCGAGGAGAAGTTCGAAGCCATCGAATTGCCCGATTCGCAACCGACAAATTTTTGGGCCAGCTTCAGCCAACGACAGGCCGCCGCCGCCGCACGAGCCGAGCAGGAACGCACGGTCAGGCGTGAGCGAGATAAGACGGTGAAGGAGCTGCTCGGGTTTGCGTGGGCATCGGACGAACTGAATCGTGTCTACACAGGTGACGCGGCGGGCTCGATCGGTTTTTTGGAATACGAACGCGCCGAAAAATTTCTGTGCATTGCCGACAGATTCAATCGGCAGTTCGAAGACATCAACAATTCGCGTCGTATCAATCGCCGCGCAGCCATTTACCAGGCATGGCGCGCTGAAGTTGGCGAAGTGCTGTCTGCGGAAGATTTCGAAGAAACAGAACTGCGCGGGCTCTTGCTGATTTTCCAGCGACACAACGCAAGTGTGTGTCATGCCGGTTTGAGTGGTTCGGAATTACGCCAGTTGATGATCGCACGACGCGAGTTGTGCAATCCGTTACCGTCGGCCTTGCTCGCAGGCGGCGACGAGGTTGTGCAAGAGCCTGACTGGGTCGGCGAACAGCAATTCCTTTCGAAAGCGCGGACTCTGTTGGGCGACAGCCGCTTTCTTGATTACCTCACAAATTCCGACATGAGCATCGCGCGGACGCTCGTGGGGTTAGAGAAGCTCCAGTTGCCTCGAACGACCGCGCTGCAGATTTTCGATCTTCGTCACGACTCGATCGCTCGCACGCAACAAATTCGCGACCTGCCCATTCATCGTGCAGAGAAGCGAACGCAACTGGTTGCGCTTCGTCAAAGCGCCTTCGATCAATTGCTGAATTTATGCAACGGCGATGCTGATAACCCAATCATCAGAGCCAACGAGATGTGGCTGCAGGAGGTCAAAGCGCCATGAGTTCACGGCTGCTGAAATTTTCGCTATGTGTGAACCTGATCCTGGGAATAGCCGGGTATTGGGTCGTGACGCACCGCAGCCGTAGCGCTGCAATCGCGCCGATCTTGGATGTCGTAGGGCAGAGCAGTTCCAACTCTGCACAGACACTCGAGCCTCCAACCGCTCCGACCAGCTTCCGCTGGAGCGATCTCGAGTCCGAAGATTACGCAACCTACGTCGCCAACTTGCGCAAAGCCGGCTGCCCCGACTCCGCTCTGCGCCGGATTGTCAGCGCCGACCTTGAAGAAGTTTATGCACGGAAGGCTTTCGCTCTAGTGCAGCAATTTCATCGCGATTTCTGGGACATCGCCGCGCGCGAGAACATTCGCGAATACTTCGACAAGTCGCTCAAGCCACAAGTCGGCGCGGTGTGTCAGGAAGGCAATGCCGTGCTCAACCAACTACTCGGCGACGCTCCGCGGCAAGTGCCGGTCGCGTCGACATCAGCCTCCACTGACGATCGACTGACGGATTTTTTGTCGGTGGGAAAAATTGAGCAGTTGCGCTTGTTGACGGAAAGCTACGAATCGCGCTTCCGAGCCATTCGCCAATCGGACATTTCGCCCGAAGAAAAGGAAACTCAATTGGCGCAGTTGCAGCGCGAAATGGAGAGCGAACAAGGCCAGATACTTTCCCGAGAGGAATTGGCGGAATTACAATTGCGAAAGTCGGTCGCCGCCAGAGATGTTCGGCAATTATACGGCGTGGACTTCAACGAAACCGAACTGCGCAACCTCGCCAAAGCCATCGACGAATACAACCATCGACCCGAGACCGTGGTCGACGTCGACCCCGAAATGCTCGACAAAAAACTTCGGGCCGCTGTGGGACCGGAGCGCTTTGCTGACCTGAACCGCTCTCGCTCGGCCAACTACCGGGAGCTTTACGATTTTGCTTCCGATTTTGGAAAGTCACCCGAGATCGCTGGACAGATTTTTGATTTGCGCCTCGCGTCAGAAAAACAGTGTGAACAGATTCGCGCAGACAGAAGCCGCTCGCCCGAAGAAAAACAAGCATCACTCGACGCGCTCCAGGACCAAGTCGAGCAAACCATCCAATCCAAATTGGGAGCGACGACCTATCAAGCGTACAAATCCGCTGGAGCGCGCTGGATTAATTCCTTGGGCCGACTGTAATTCGTTTTAAAGAAACTTCTTAGCTCAACAAACCGTCTCCTAACAAAGTGAATAGACGTCGATTTATCCAATTGGCCGGTGCCGGAGCGGGTTTGACCGCTTTTGCACCTTTTATTGTCGCGGGTCCGAAAACCGACCGTGGCAGTTCGATGACAGACCCATTTCATTCGGGTCGCAAATTTGTCGTGGCCCATCGCGGGGCTTCGGCCTATGCGCCGGAGAACACCCTGCCCGCTTACGAATTGGCCATCAAACAAGGAGCCGATTACGTCGAGCAGGATTTGCAAATCACCCGCGACGGCGTGCTCGTCTGTGCTCATGATGCGGTGCTCAGCCGCGTGACGAATGTTGAGCAAGTTTTTCCCGATCGTTTTACGGAAGAAGTCGTCAAAGGGCGCAAAGTCAAAAAATGGTATATTCACAAGTTCACCGTCAAAGAGCTCAAACAGCTCGATGCCGGTTCGCACCTCGGCTCCCAATTCAAAGGTGTGACCATCCCGACGTGGCAAGAGGCGATCGACACCATTCGAGGCAAGGCCGGCCTGTGCCCTGAAACGAAGTCGCCGGAGGTTTACGGCAAGCTCGGATTCGACATGGAAGAAATGGTCATGACGTTGCTAAAGAAAAACGGTCTCGACCAACCCCAGCCCAGCAACCAGTCGACGCCGATGTACATGCAATCCTTCAGCAAAACCAGCCTGCTGAAGTTACGGAATAAATATCACGTGAAGTGGCCGACGCTCTGGCTCTTCGCCGTCAACACAAAATGGACCCCCGCGATGTTGCACGAAGCAAAAGAATCCTTCGATTCCATCGGGCCGAACAAAAAAGACGTGACTGCGTCATTGGTGAAACAGGCACATGAGATTGGCCTGAAAGTTTTCCCATACACCTTTATCTCCGGCGAAGAAAAACCGTTCAAAGATGTGCGCACGGAAATGTCGCACTACCTGTACGATTTGGGAGTGGACGGAATGTTTACGAACAACCCCGATCAATTTCCACGCTCGGCAGGTTGAGTGCTTCCAAGTCGCACACCGGGCGGTGAATCGTTGTCACCAACCGCAACGAGTCGTGTGCTTGACCAACGCCCCCTCGTTTAACACGATGCAGCGTGGCGCGAACCCAACTTGCTCTCGGTTTAAGTTTCCTTTTGGTCTCCGCAGCCATTGCCGAGGACTGGCCGCAATTACTTGGCCCATCGCGCAACGCAACCTGGCGCGGTGCCGCCATCCGGTCCGATTGGGATGCGCGTCCACCGAAAACGCTTTGGCGCAAAAAGACCGGGTTAGGCTATAGCTGCCCCGTCATTGCGAAGGGAAAAATTATCCTCTTCCATCGCATCGACGCAGAGGAAATCGTCGAGTGCCTGGATCGCGACACCGGCAATACGCTTTGGAAGTTTGCCTACCCTACAAAATTCCGTGACGGCACTCATCTCGATGATGGTCCAAGGTCAACTCCCGCCATCGACAGCGACCGCGTTTACAGCTACGGCGCGGAAGGCTGGCTGCATTGCCTCGACCTAAACACCGGTAAAAAAATCTGGGGTTTCGACGCCAAAACAAAATTCAAGGCAGACCGTCGCTGGCACGGGATGATTTCCTCGCCGCTCATCGAAGGCAACGCGCTCCTTCTCAATGTCGGCTCCACCAACGCCGCAGGGATCGTCGCGTTCAACAAGATCGACGGCTCGACACTCTGGAAATCCACCAGTGACAAGTTCACTGGTTCGTCGCCCGTCTGCGCTGATATCGAAGGGAAACGTTGCGCGGTGTTCGTCACACCCGGCTTTCTCGTCGGAATCGAGCCCGGGACTGGAAAGGAACAATTTCGCACGCCATGGGGCACAACAGCCTATAGCGCAGTCATGGCTTCATCACCGGTAATAGTTTCCAACTCCATTTTTGTTTCAGCCCAATACGGTGTTGGCGGAACCCTGTTCAAAATCGCCCACGGCTGTGCCACCAAAATTTGGAACACCTCAGAACTCTCCACCCATTACCAAACCGCGATCTACAAAGACGGCTACCTTTATGCATCCGACGGCCATCAGGCTGAAGTATCATCGCTGCGTTGCGTCGATCTCGCCACCGGCAAAGTGCAATGGAGCAACGAAGAACTAGGCGCCTCCAATCAAGTGCTCGCCAACGACGACCTTTTCCTGCTCACCCAACGCGGCGAACTCATCCTCGCCTCGGTCTCACCGAAAGGACTGAAAATCAAAGCGCGCACTCACATCCTATCCCATCTAGTCCGCGCCTACCCCGCACTGAGCGACGGCTTCCTCGTGGGACGTAGTCAAGGTGAGATGGTGTGTCTCGATTTGCGTTAGCCCGAAATGAGAGCTGACCAGAGCGCTGCGGTGACGTTGCAATCACCGCGTTTGCCGAGCGCGATAGAACTGCGCAGGAATCGCTGCCGCGTCTGTCACATTCGTGCTCGTCGTTGATCGGGCAATTTCCGTCCAATTCGACAAGTTACTGCTGCGTTCTATTGCAAATTCCTCGACGGCGTTGGCACTAACGCCAAATTGGAACTGACCACCAGAATAGGTGAACGGCGAAAACTGCAGCGCGGGATTAAAATCGACCGATTCGTTCCAGCGCGCGATCCGCCACGAACTTCTAGTTCCCGCAAATCCAATAGTGCCGCCGACGTACAGATCCGAACCGAGAACAGTCATCGACGTTGCGCGGGCAATACTTTCGTCTGCTATGCCGGAGCCGAGCGCCATCCAGTTGGTGCCATCCCACGCGGCAATCGAATTCGCAAGAACACCTCCGGCAGTGCTGAACCGGCCCGTTACATAAAGTTTATTATTCATCCAGGCGAGTGCCTGCACGATCGAACCGGCTGGGCCGACGCCAGCGCCGAGAGAAGACCAAGTGCTGCCGTTCCATTTTGCAACGAAATTGACAAAAACCCCGCCAGCGGTACTGAAAAAGCCTCCGGCAAAAACGTTTGTGCCTTGAACCAAAATGTCATCCGCCAACGTCCGCCCAACTGCTACCATTCCAATTCGACGCGCCAGGCAGACCGAAGCGACTGTCCCAATGCTCATCGCCTGGGGTGGCCGTTGCCAAATTAGCCGTCAAACAAAACAGCGCGAGCGCCGACCAGATACCGAGGAAAATTCTATTCATGCGTGTCGGTTGGTTCAGGTTTGCAGCCTTCCCATTTTCCTTATGGCGGTCAAGTTACACATAAAGGCATATAATTGACATCGGGGATCGTCCGATGTTCTCCTCGGCGTTCCTCCTCGGAATCTCATCTCATCTTTGTGCTTTGGTGGGTTGGTTGATTGCTAACATCGCATTATACTAACGATAAATATTTATTGATATTCGATAAACCCTAATTTACGATACTTGAGCACTAAAACTCATCCGAATCACCCATGAAAAAAAGCTACACAATATT
>JAQGOW010000531.1 GCA_028293405.1 Verrucomicrobiales bacterium | reverse complement strand
GACCTGTTCCGGAAACTGGCTTGGATCGATCAAAACGTTAGCCGGTGACACAGTTGATGAATCTGTCATTGTCGCGCCAAGCTCGCAATAAGTCATTTACCAACCGGAAAGTGTCCGTCTTTGTTTGACACCTATCTGCAGCAGTGGCACTGTCCTCGCCGCAACCAAATTGAAATCCAACCATGTCCATTAAAAAAGTCCTCGCAACAACTGTCTCCTTCTGCCTTTGCTTTGCCGCAGTAGTTCCAGCCATCCATGCTGCAGCCGCCGACGTCGATAATTACCTTATCGGCAAAGGTCAAAAATTCATTCAAACGAACGCGACCGCACCGCAGTCGTTTACCAATGACCTTCCCTATCGCTTTTCGGCGAGCGTCGAGCCATCGGCATCAAATAGCGTGACGAGCGCCAGTGTTAAAGCGCCCAACGCCATTTCTCAAACGCTCTCCAATCTCGACAGCGGATTTAGCGCCGAGAAGCAATACACAACCAAAACACTGCTCGATCACGCTTTCGGTGCAGGCAATTACACGTTTACCATCGCCACTGCGAACGACGGCACGGTGCACCCGGTGCTGCCGCTAGCTGCCGATGCTTATCCGCCGACCCCGCATCTCGCCAACTGGACCGACGCGCAGAACGTTGAAGCCGATCAACCATTCACGTTTACGTGGGATGCGTTTACCGGTGGAACAACAAACGACGTCGTCATTCTTGAGGTGACGGATTCGGGCGACGCCACCGTCTTTTCTACCCCCCTTTATCCTCGAACCAGATTCGCTCAATGGCGCGGCGACCTCCGTCGTAATGCCTGCGAACACCCTGAACTGGAATACAACTTACAATGCGCGGCTCACCTTCTTCAAACGCACAGCACTCAACACCAATGCATATCCTCACGTTGCTGGAATTGCCGGTTATTACAAACAAACACATTTTCCTGTCGTCACCCCGACAGCACTTCCTGCCGCTGGTCGCATCGAATTCAGCGCGAGCAGTTTTCTGTTTAGCGAAGGCGCCGGTATCGTTCCCATCTTGATTACCCGCAGCGGAACTTCAGGCTCAGTTACGGTCGATTTCACCACCACTGACGGCACAGCCCACAGCGGAATCGATTACACCGGTTTAGTCGGCACCGTCACGTTCGTGGATGGCCAGAGCACTGCGACCGGCCTTGTCGCCATCGTCGATAACTCGTTGCTCAACTCGAACAAGACGCTGAACGTTCACTTGTCGAACGTCACCGGCGGAGCAGTCATCGGCACGCGCAGCGACGCTGTCGTGACTATCAAAGAAAACGAAAACATTGCACTGGCACCTTTCAATTCAGCAAGGTCGTAAACACCGCCACCGAAACCGGCAAAACCGTGACCCTCACTGTCTCCCGCACGGGGGGCAGCAGTGGCACGGTCTCTGTGGATTTCTACACAGTCGACGGTGCTGCCAACGCAGGCTCGGACTACAAATCGACGAATGGAACTTTGGTGTTCGGTCCCGGAAAACTATCTCAAACCATCACTATTCCTATCCTCAACGACACTCTTTCCGAAGTGCCCGAGGCATTCTACGTTTACCTCCAGAACATCACTTCGCCGGCAGTTTTGGGTTCCAATTACGTAGCAACGGTCAACATCACCAGTGACGATCTCGCGGGCACGATGGCCTTTTCGTCGGCCACCTATTCTGTCTCCGAAAAAGGAACGAATCTCGTCGTCAAAGTCAGTCGGACCGGCGGCACAGCGAGCGCTGTCACCGTTGGTTTCTCAACGGCTGACGGAACCGCAATTGCGGGCACCGACTACACAGCTAGTAATGGCACTTTGACGTTCGATGCCAAAGAAACCACAAAGACGATCACAATCCCAATCATCGACAACGCGCTCCCTGACGGTAATCGCCAGTTCACCATTGCACTCTCTCACGCGAGCGGCGGCGGCACCATCGGCACCATTCATCAAGCAACGATCACGATTCTTGACGACGAACCGAGCATCCATTCGACGCTGCAGCTTACGTCGTCAGCGAATCCAGCGCGTCAGTCATCGTCAAAGTTGTTCGCTCGGGTCCCGTCACGACTGCCGCGTCGGTTCACTACACCACCGTGAATGGTTCCGCCATCGCGGGTTCGGATTATACCGCCACGTCCGGCACTCTACAGTTCACCGCCGGTCTGACATCCAAGACCATCACGATTCCGATCACCAAAGATACGGTCGTTGAAGGAAACGAAACTTTCTTCGTGCAATTGTCCAACCCGTCTGGAAGTTCAGCTCGGCAATGTCACCGCCACGACCGTCACGATCAACGATGACGACGTCGCAGGCAGCTTCAGCTTCTCCGCAGCCACTTACAGCGGCACGGAAGGCGGCACCGCCAGCATCATGGTGAAACGCACTGGCGGTAACGCGAGCGGCATCACCGTTCAATTCACAATGGCTGGCGGCACAGCCATCAGCGGCGTTGATTACAGCAACGCCACCCAAACGCTGACGTTCGGCGCAACGGAAACCAGCAAGACAATCACCGTCGCCCTTATCCAGGACATCACAACCGAAGCTACCGAAACCGTGAACCTGTTCCTGACTAGCCCTTCGAACGGCGGGACGATTGGAACGCAAGGCACGGCCGTGCTCAGCATCGCCAACAAGCCTGATCCCAATGCAGTGCCGGTATCCGGAACGCCGTTTATGAAGGGGACCGCTGCCGGCGCATCGTTCACCGCGATCGCAAGTTCAGTCATTGGCGCGAGAACTGGCACGGGATTTACCATTAATGGCGCATGGGCGAGTGGTAGTGGAACATCGACTGTCAGCCACCTGCTCACCATTGTCGTTGACCCACTCCAATTAGGGGTTGTTACGATGGATAACTCCGGGTCTCACGGCGTGGCAATTCTGGTTAACGCCGGCCTATCCGGTAGCCATTCGTATGCAGTCGGCAATGGTAGCGACACCGTTGGTACCTTTGGCACTGTCACGATCGACGGCATCGATATAGCAAATCATCGCCTGAGCGGTCGTTTCAATTTCCACGCTCGCGAAAACACTGGCAACGTGGCCGGTGCATTTATTGATATCGTCGGAACCTTCCGCGAAAACCTTCAATAATCTCAATCATTATAAGCCGCGGACCAATACGGTCCGCGGCTTTTTCGTTTTGAATTCCAACTCCGCTTGCGCCGTCTGAATGAGAGACATGACCCCCATTTGCCGACCACCGCTACTCGTTTGCATTCTAGCAATTGCTATCGCACTGCAATCGCACGCAGCTCCGCAACCAACAAACGTGCAATCGGACCCGTCGCGCAATCCGGGTAATTCGCTCTTCGATGAAACCGGTGTGTTGGTTGGTTCCGCAGACGCCATGCCGATCGATCATTTCGGCGATAAAATGAAAAGGTCAGGCGTGAAATGGCTCGCGTTGCAAATCGATAACGGCGGCAAGAAACGAGAAGACAATATCGCTGCCATCGA
>JAQGOW010000528.1 GCA_028293405.1 Verrucomicrobiales bacterium | reverse complement strand
CGCGCTGCCGCCTTTGTCATACGTTGTATAACGGGTGGTCGCGTTGCTCGCTGAATTGTGATTCCACAACGGCGCATTCGCCGCGCTGTAAGCCGGGGCTTTGTGCGGGATGTGGCACACCTGGCATGGATTTTCGTAGTATGCAGCCGCATTGATGGAGCCGTCCGCATTGGTCTTTACCCCACCGCCCCATGCAAACTTGGCCGCTTGCACCTTGCTATATGCTCCCGCTCCACCCGTGGAACTGAAGTCGTGCGAGCTACCTATAATGGTCGCACTTACAGTGGTAGCGGATATCGCTACTACTGCCCCCAGGGCAATGCCCGCGAGGATTGATTTTGGTGTTGTCATATTTTGGATTCGCTTTCTACTAGCTAGTTGTTCGTTTTCGTTGTCATGTTTTGGAGATGCGTCTCTGACGCACCCACTCTTGGACTCGATTCGTCGTTCTAGCGCCAGACCGCGTATCGCTTCCAAAATTGTTTGTTGGTTTTTCATGCAGCGCACGCCACTCCTCGAGGCATTACCAGGATTGGGATCTTTTGTTCTGCACGTCTCGAAGATTTGACCGGTTTGCCGACTGGCCCGGTCAACTTCGCCATTAATTCATTTGTGTGTTGCTCGACGATCGCCCGGCACGCGTCGATCTCCTGCTGCCGCAGGCGAACGTTTTCTTGCACGATCTGCTCGAGATCATCGATGTCGTAAAGAAACACGTTCTCGAGTTCCTGCACGTTGGGATCGATGTCGCGGGGCACCGCTATGTCGATTAAAACCAGAGGACGATTGCGTCGGGTTTGCATCACTGCGGCGACATCGTCGCGGTCGAGCACCGTTTCCGGACAACCGGTCGAACTGATCACGATGTCGGCGTTGCGCATCTCGGCGATGCCATCGTCCATGAAATTCACTGCGCGTGCGCCGAATTCATCGGCCAGTTTCTGTGCGCGTTCGATCGAACGGTTTGCCACGATAACGGATTTGATCCCCTTCTTGGACAGGTGGCGCACACAGGCTTCGCCCATCTTGCCGGCACCGACGATCATCACCGTTTTATCGGCAAGCGAGTTTCCAAAGATTTTCTCTGCAAGCTGAAGCGCGACGCTACCGACGGAAGTGGCGCCGCGTTGAATTTGGGTTTTGCTCCGGATCGCTTTGGCTGTTTGCAGCGCTTTCTGGAACAAGCGGTTAGTCACAGAGCCCGTCAGTTTCGCTTGATGCGCTTTTTCATAAGCGCCTTTGACCTGGCCGGCGATTTCCGTTTCGCCAAGGACCATCGAGTCCAGTCCGCTCACGACAGAAAACAAATGGCGAGCCGCATCATCGTTTTCGTGGGCATATATATATGGCGTCACATCCACACCACCACGGGAGACCGAGCTCAACACCGACTCAGCCATTCCACTTTTGGGAGCGACGCCATAAATTTCGACACGATTGCAAGTGGAGAGCACGACAACTTCGGTAAGCCCCATCTGCACTTTCAATTGGCAGCCGGTGCAAGCAAGCGCGTGTTGCGAAATCGCGATCTTTTCGCGCACCTCAACCGGCGCAGTTTTAAAGCTGATACCGGCGACGAAGGGGACGCTGGTCTGATTCGTTGTTCTAATAAAATTCATATCGCTGAATTCGTTGGGCTAATCATTGCGGGTTGTTCAAAATGCGGCTGCACAGAAATTGCGAATTTCGTGCACTCTTTTGAGTAAGTGTCAGGACTACACGCCGCGAATCGAAATCCGCCGCTCGACATTCCACATTTTTTGCCAGTCATCACGGGCAGATGCTGGCATGGCCCATTTGCCCCCTCTACACAGCCATTGCCAATGCATGACCATTTCTTGCGTTGCGCGAGGCAAGCCCGAGTCGCCGCAGAGATTGAGTCCACTCGACTGCCGCGCTTAGCAAAAAATGTTTGGTGAACAACAACTGAGGTGGAGAACGTGTTGAGACTGAGTCTTAACTTGGACGAAGCGAAACTATGAAACTTTCAAACCTGTGGAACACAGCAAAAGAAGCGGTCACCCCTCCAACTCTGACCTGTTCCAATCCCGCCACCTGCCAGCTTAGCCTTGTCAAAGCCGGCGCTGAAGTTCGCATCAAGGAACTCTCCGCCTCCGAGGACGTTTCCAAACGTTTGCGCGAAATCGGCTTTTGCGAACAACAAGTGCTCAAACTCCTGGTCAGCCAAAGCAGCCTGATCTGCCTGGTCTGCAACGCTCGCGTGGCATTGAGCAGCGACCTCGCAAAACTAATTCTCGTCGAACCAATCCGCCGTAATTAATAAGCGGCGCCTGCCAACTGGCAACCTTCCGATCTCGTTCTTTGTGCCTTTGCATCTCTGCGCCTTTGCGTTAAACAAAAGCGCATGCCCACGTCCGCCGTTGAACAACCGAAATCCCTGTCGCTCGTGGCATCCACTCGCGAACGATGGCTCGTGCTGGCCGCTGCTTTCTTTGGGTGGATGTTTGATGGCCTTGAACAAGCGGTTTTTCCGTTAGCCGGTCGGCCCGCTTTGCAAGACCTGTTGCATACGACGGATGATAAAATCATCGGTCAATACTTCGGCTATATCACTGCCCTGTTTTTGATCGGTGCAGCTCTCGGCGGTTTTATTTTTGGCTGGCTCGGTGACCGCTTCGGGCGCGTTCGGACGATGACCTGGAGTATTCTGACCTACTCGATTTTTACCGGGCTCTGCTATTTTGCCCAGGACCCCATTCAACTCGGCGCGTTACGATTTGTGTCGGCGATTGGAATGGGTGGCGAATGGGCGCTCGGTGTCGCGCTCGTGATGGAATTTTGGCCTGAGAAAGCGCGACCCCTTTTGGCGGGTGCAATCGGCTCGGCCGCGAACGCCGGTTACGCTCTCATTTCTGTATTCGGGATGTTCATCAAAATCCAACCGAGTTCGTGGCGGTGGGTGATGCTCGCTGGGGCGGCGCCTGCATTGCTTAGTTTGTTCATTGTGTTCTTCGTCCCCGAATCGCGCCGGTGGAAAGCTGCGGTGGAAAAAGTTCAAACCAATCCAGTCCGCGAAGTTTTCTCGCGTGCGATGATTGGTCGGACAATGCTTGGAATTGCGATCGCAGCGGTTGCATTGATCGGCACGTGGGGCTCGGTGCAATGGATTCCGACCTGGGTAAATAAGATGGTTGGACAGACAAATCCCCACGCTGCGTCAACTGCAATGCTGCTCGCCGCGATCGGCGCGATGATTGGCTGTTTTGCGGGTGGCCTGCTCGCGCGACAATTTGGCCGACGCTGGACTTATTTCGGCCTCTGCCTCGTCTCGTGGATTATCACGACAGTTTTGTTCCGCGGCTTCGATCATTATAGCCC
>JAQGOW010000523.1 GCA_028293405.1 Verrucomicrobiales bacterium | reverse complement strand
ATCCAATCGTTCAACGCCGCGACATTCCAGGAGGCGTCCGTCGCCGAAGCTGTGGCGTTGCAACGACAAGAAATCGTCGAGTGGTCCGCGCGCATGAGGTTACAGCGCGAACTCCAATGGATCGCCGGCCAGGAATTGCTCGAGGCCGCTAACGGTTGGTTAGCCAATTTCGGGGATGACCAGTTGGAAAAAGTCACCTTGTCCCAGGTCACTCGCGCTATAGTTATCGGCTCAAAGATCGGCCGCATGGCCATCGCCGGTTTCGAAAATCCTCTCGACGCTAAATCCTCAGTACCGGCGAGCCGTTCTGAATTGCTCTCTCCCACGACCTCACCTGTGCCGACGAAAGTGTCACAATCGCTCCAAGTCGAAGAACCTCGTTCTGTTTCAACCACCCCCATAGACCTCGGCATCCACGTCGGAACGTGCGAAAAAATTGTTTCAGTCACAAAAGGTGCCGAAAAGTGCCATTTGCACTCATCCAGTGAAACTGACCTACCTCTCCAGCCAACCCCCGGTTCGGATAGTCAACCTGGCCAACGCGCAACCAATGGCGAAGTGTGCCTTTCGTCGCCGATTAACCGTCACTCACCACCGGATAAAAATATCTTAGTACCGGAAAGTGCCGAAAAGTGCCCATCTGGTGAACCAGACGTATCTCCGGAAGTTGCTCCGCGTTCGGATAACCAACCAGCAATGAACCGCAGGTTCTACTTCTCTCCACTCGCCCCTCGGCACTCAACACCAAACCTCTTCCAAACTCCGGTACCCATTACCGACCCGCGATCCACTATCAAAGTTTCTTCGTGCCCGTCGCGCCGCTTACGTCACTCGCAAAAAAAAGTTTCAGTCCTAAAAAGTGCCAGAAAGTGCCGTTCGCTTCCAATGATGATCAAAACACGACACGTAACGGTTCCTTACTACTCGCGCTCTGTTTCGGTGACCGAACGTTTCCGCACAACGTCCATGTATCCAAAAGAAAATGAAACGTTGCACAATATATGCGCCATTCAATGAAACCAACAATCGCACGACGCAGACAGAAAGCTGTACCATTTCTGCCTCGTCTTGCAAATGTGGCGAACCGGACAGTCCGGCGTCCGGTCACGTCCGGTCACGACTGGTCACGACTGGTCACGACTGGTCACGACTGGTCACGACTGGTCACGACTGGTCACGACTGGTCACGACTGGTCACGACTGGTCACGACTGGTCACGACTGGTCACTCTGCATTTTTTACCCTGGCCTCATGAAAATTGCACTATTTCTGCCTCGTCCCGTGGCCCAGTGCCAACGGTTCCGCGAATTCCGCGTGCTCCGCGGTTTAAGAAAAAAGGCAAAACATGATCCAAAATGACCCGAAATGACCCGAAGCACTTTTGCGATATCAACTCGGCCACGTTCGACCGCGAGACGCCCGCACCCCTGGCCCTAAACTCGAAGACAATGGCAAAAAAAATTATTTCAATGGCCTGGAATGGCTTTCAATGGCTTTTAATGGCTTTGAATGCCCTGAAACACAAAGTGACTCTCCGCTTACTGACGAACTGAACACTGAACACTGAACACTGAAACAACTCCAAGGGCTTCCCAGGAGGTGTGCCCCAAACACCGAAACAGCCGCCGTGAATCCGCGGGTTGGTATCGCATCGAAGTGCATGCGATAGCAAGAGGTGTAGTAAGCAATTATGCCTTCAATGGAGCACCGACATTGATCTTGTGCTTCAAACAATACGCGGCGTTATCGACGTATTTTGTCGCCCAGAATTTCAACTGTTTGCGTTCGTCGTCGGTGAGTTGTTTTACGATTTTTGCCGGCGAGCCAAGGACGAGTGAACCGGGCGGCACCTTCATCCCTTGTTTCACAAGCGAGTTTGCACCGATCAAAGATTGTTCGCCAATTTCTGCGCCATCCAGAATTGTCGCGCCCATGCCGATGAGACATTCATCACCGACCGTGCACGCGTGTACGATGGCGGAATGGCCGACGGTGACGTAATTGCCGATGATGCAGGCGTAGTCATCCGCGAGGTGCAGCACCGCATTGTCTTGGATATTGCTGTGATGACCGACGACGATGCGATTGATGTCACCGCGAAGAACTGCGTTATACCAAACACTGGAATGTTCGCCGAGCGTGACGTCACCAACGACGACAGCGGTCGAGGCAATATAAACATGCTCGCCAATGGTCGGTTTTTTGCGAAGAAATTTGTCCAGTTGTTGTTCTAGCGACACGCTAGATGATTAAACCAGAACCGGCGAAAATACCAGAGCCAGACTCAAGCTTGGTATGGCGTGAGGTCTGCTCTATATTTGTCCAGCGATGATTGAAAAAAATTCGGTCAATGAGCTGCCTACAGGGAAGGTCCGCAAGAAACTGCCGAGGTCCTTCAAAGACCTCACGCCGAGCAAGCATTTCAAACCGAGTAAATTCTTCTACGAAATGGTTTGGAAAGCGCTGCTGACCCCACGCACTGGCCAGCACAATAAACCGAAATTTCCAAAACTCACCGAAGGGCAGGTGGCATTGACGTGGATCGGGCACGCTTCGTTTCTCGCGCAATTCACGGACTTGAATGTCCTGATCGATCCGAATTTCGCCAATTGGTTGTTCTTTTTAAAGCGAGTGAAGCGCGCCGGGTTGCGTGTGGAAGATTTGCCGCCGATCGATTTGGTTCTGCTCACGCACGCGCACTTCGACCATTTTCACAAACCGACTTTGCGCAAATTGGTGTCACCGAAAATTGCGGTGGTGCCGTGGGGCGTTGGAGATTTGGCATCGGACCTCGGCTTTGAACGCGTGATCGAGTTGCAATGGTGGGAAAGTTTTTCGCATGGCGATTGGCGCGTCACGTTGACGCCGACAAAGCATTGGGGCGCGCGCGTCATTCGTGACGAACACCGCGGCTATGGCGGGTTCATCCTTGAGCACCAGGGTCGACGTATTTATCACGCAGGAGACAGCGCGTATTTCAACGGGTTCAAAGAAATCGGACGGTTGTGCCCGCCTGATATCGCGATGCTGCCGATCGGCGCGTATTTTCCCGATTCGTTTCGGCACGTCCACATGGGACCTGACGAGGCGATCAAGGTTTTTAGCGACCTGCGCGCCGAGTGGTTGGTTCCTATGCACTATGGCGCGTTTCGGTTGTCATTCGAAGATATGGATGAACCGCCGCGATGGTTGCGCGAACTCGCCGCAGTCCACAATCTCAGCCATCATTTGCGGATTCTCGAGGAAGGCGTGCCAATGGTGTTCAGTAAATCGAAAACCTGACGCGCGCGCGTGGACCACAAAACCAAATGGCCAAAGGCGCTGGTGCGCGCAATTGTGAGCTACGGAATCGCCGCGGCGTGTCTGTTCTGGGTGTTCCATGATGTAGACATTCACGAGCTGTTGCAGCCTTTGCAGCAGGTGCGTTGGTGGATGATTGCGCCGGCGGTGGTGCTGGATCTGCTGGTTTACGTGTGTGGCGCGTGGGCGTGGCAGTTGTTGCTGAAGCCGGTTGGGAATATCTCAATCGCGCGAGCGACTCAGGCCGTGTTTGCAGGGCGGTTTGCGAATGACGTTTTGCCCGTGCACGTCGGATATGTGGTTCGTGTGTTCCTGATGTCGCGCTGGTTGCGAGTTAAATTTACTTCGGTCGTTCCATCGCTGCTGGTTGAAAGATTGTTGGATGGAATTTGGCTGGCACTCGGAATTGCACTCGCCGCGATCTTTTTTCCATTACCGCCAACCATCTCGCGCGTAGCGGAGGTTTGGGCGGGGATAATTGTGTTTGGACTTTTCGTCGGTGCGTGGATCATTTTTCGAACACCGAACGCGTCTAGCGAAAACGCGCGTGGATGGTGTAATTGGGCGTGGTTCCAGAAAGCAAAACGCGCGAGCGCTCACATGCTTGCGGAGGTGCGCACGATTGGCCGATCACATGTGCTTTTTAGCGCGTTGGCCGTGTCGCTGTTGAAATTTGTTGTGCAATGTCTCGCGTTTCTGATGGTGCTTTGGGCGTACGGATTTCGGTTTCCGATTGGAGTGCAGCTAGCCATCTTCATCGTGGCGTATGTTGGAATGTCGATCCCAAGCACGCCGGCAAGTGTGGGCGTGTTCCAGGTTTTTTGCATCGCCGGCCTAGAGGTGTTTCACGTCGCGAAACCTGTGGCTACCGGATTTTCTTTACTGGCGTTCGTCGTGCTCACGTTGCCTTTATCGGTCGCAGGGTTTATTGCCCTTGGACAAAGCGGTGTGACGCTGAAACAAATCAGAGGCGAAGCAAATACGTGGCGCGAGCGCGTCCGCTGATCTTTACCGATGTTTCATCGGTTCGATCACTTTGTAATTGTCCGGAATCGGCGGCGAGAACAATCGTTGGTCGATCTTCGGATTGGTAACGATGTTTGAAAAATCGTTTCGCATCGTCGAACCGTCGGCGAACTCGAGTTCGGTGCCGCGCAGCAGATTTTCCTTCGTGTCAAAATCGACCTCGATTTGCGGCATCATACGTCGGGCTGCGACAGACTTCGGTTGTAGGCTCAATCGACAAATGTCGCCGTCAAATCTTTGCGACAAAATGTTGTACTGCGCTTCCAGCGCTGTACGGCTTCGTGGAAAGCCAGCTTCGAGTAGTGCCAGGGCATCACGCCACTGTCCCGTTTGTTGACCCGCCAGGGAAAAGCGTTCGACTCGTTTCAGGCGTGGATAGAGGATGAGCAGTTCCTGTGGCGCGCGCACGGCAATCGTTTGCGCAGGGCTGCCGAGCTCCCAGCGAAATTGGTTTGGTTCTGCGAACGATATCTTGCCACGCGCTGTCAGCGGTTGAGTCAGCGATTTTAGTGTGCGCGTTTGAGTGAAGTCGGCGGTCCAGGTGTGAATCTTCGACTGGGCCTCCAACCATTTCACCACCGCCGGTGCGAGGTCCTCCGCGTGAGCGAAGTTGCTGAACATTGTGAAAAGAACGGCAATGACGCCCAACCGAGTGAATGGTTTCATGTTGTAAACTCCTTGCTCAATTTTTCGCATTATCGGTTTTGTGCAAACGCTCTTTTCGCGAACTCCGCTGCCACCAGACCGGTAGTAGGAAAATGGCGATGAGCATATTGCAACCGATGCCAACCGCGCACACTTCGCCGAGGCTCGCCATGCCGGCATTGCTCGAGAATCCGAGCGACGCAAACGCCGCGACTGCAGTGCAACCGCATAAAAGCAATGCGCGACCCACTGCGCGATTCGCGAGGTCGAGGTCTCCGTTATATCGTCGCAGCGCCAGTTGCATAAAAATGCTGTAATCGACACCGGTTCCAAGAATCAACGGGATAGCCATCAGGTTCAGCAAATTCCAGGACCAGCCGACCAGTCGCATCACCGCCAGGAGGCAAACGCCGCTAACCAAAAGAACGATCAGGCTCAGCGATATTTCGCGCACGCGATGGAACGCCATGAATAGCGAAAGTAGAACGAGCGCAACCATCGGACCGACGACCTTCCACATGTTCGCTTTGACGCGCGCGAAAATTTCTTCACCCAAAAGTCCCCAACTCGAGAGCCAGACATTGTCGGTTGGCAATTGTGATTGAAGATCGGAAACGGCGGCGGGCGTTGCATTTGAGGATAGATAAATCAATCCGAGAGCAAACTGATTAGTCGGCGTGCGTGCGGTCATTTTGTTGAAGATCCAGCGGCTGAGTGGATTTGTCGGCCAGTAGACATTTGTAGCTGCGGCGGCGTCGCGCCACGAGTTAAGCATCAAATCGGACAAACCAAGTGCGCTTTCGCCAAAGCCATTGGTGAGCGCAACTTGCCGAAACAGCGGCCCCTCCGCACAAAGCTTCAACGCACTTTCGCGGTTTGCCTTTTGGTTCTCCGGTCTCGGTCAAAGTTGCACAGGAAGCAACGAACTGCTGACAACGTTGTTTGATTCGGCGCGCTCGAGAACGGTGTTAACTTGATCCAATCGAGTCCCAATTTCCTGAATGTTTGCTCCACCGACAATGAGCCAGAGCGATTCGCGCTGCCCTAAGTTTTTCTGGATGGCGTCGACCGCGTTGTAAGCAGGACTGTCGTGTGGGCGAAGCGCGTTGGCTGTTCCATCGATTCGCGGAAAGCCAAAAATCAGTAGCACTCCGAATCCGAACAACAACACAATCACTGACACGATGAAGACAGTTTTCTTGGCAGTTGCAGAAATTGGTTTGTGCGGCAGGGTGCCGATCTCCGCAACCTCAGCGTCCGATTTTGGATATTTGCGATCCGGGAACAAGGGCGGGAGATATTCGAAAATCATGATGCTCGCTGCCAAAGCGACGCCAATGGCCACGAGCGTGCCGAGCTGACCCAAGCCGGGCAGTCCGCCGAAGTTCAAAACAAAAAACGCGCTGATGGTTGTAATCGCCGCCCAAAAAATGGCGGGAGCAATCGCGTGTCGGATCTGCGCAATCGACAAAGCAGGGTGGGCCAGAGCTTCCTGATAATGAACCACAGCGTAATCGACGGCGAGCCCGAGCAAAATCGCAGCAAAGCCAAGGCTGATGGCGTTGATGGTCCCATAAATCAATCCGCCTAGCGCCAGGGTCGCACCCAGAATCAAAGCGAGCAGCGCGAGCAACCACAACATCGGTTTGATTCTTCGATGCGCTAACCAAAACAAAATTGCAATGACCGCAACTGTTCCGCCAACGGACGTGACAATGTCGTGCTTCATCCCCGCAGCGGTTTCGGTAACGAATGCGGGTCGGCCGGTGTAACCAATCTTGATCGGTGTCGTTTGGTCAACGTTGAGTTTCGAAATTGCTGCATCGACCTTTGGCTCGACGACTTTCAGCCAACGATCGCATTGCGGGTAGCTTTGCAAATCGACCGCAGCCTCTATGAATACAATGCGGAATTTGCTATCGGGCGAACTGAAACCTTCGCCGCCTTGAACGAACGAAGGCGCGGCGCCAGCGACGCTTTCGGGCAAACGCGTCATGCCGAATGGATCGTAACTCGAGCGCGCGATGTCCTCCGGTGAAAGCGACGTCGCCAGTTGTTCGCGCGTGTTCTGTAATGTTTGAACAAGATTTTCAGGAGCGAGACGATTTGTTAATTCGGCGAAAACGGCTGGAGGTTGGTTGAACCACAAATACGCGACCAACTCCGCCGTTTGTTCCGGGTGTTCCATCCACGGCGGTTGCCACGTAACCCCGGCGATCTCGTTGCTCATCGGTCGCAACGTTTCAGAAATTGCTCTCGCCGCAGCCTCAGTCGTTTCAGCGGAACCGGACTGCACGGTGACAATCAGTTCGCGCGCATTGGAAAAGTGCTTTTGATAAATCTTCAATCCTTGCACCGAACGCAAATTCGGCGGCAGTAGATCGAACACTTCGGCCTCCATGTGCAATCGCCCCAGGCCGATCGCCACCGGAATCAACAAAAGCAGCCACCACCATCGCCCGGGATGTTGCAGGGCAGGGGCCTTCATCGCGTAAAATAGACCTCGAGCGACTCGCCGTTGCCGTGATTTTCGAGTTTGTATCCGTCCCCGGCTTTCTCGTAGGTCCAACCTTTCGGAGCTGGTTCGCCGGCGAGCAGGCGAGGAATGTAGAGGAAGATCAGACGTGCCGGCGGTTTGCCGTGCCCGGAATAAAATTTGTTTTCAGTCGGCG
>JAQGOW010000516.1 GCA_028293405.1 Verrucomicrobiales bacterium | reverse complement strand
CGTGGTCAAAATGGGACAGGTTGCACTCGCGTTGGCGGAAACAAATACTCCGCAACGGCTGCTGGCGCTCGCGGTCAAAGTGTCGGCGACCGAGCAATTGGTCGGCGCTAAATAACTTCCGTTAAAGTTTGCCGTCGCACCAGGCGCGAGTGAGGTCAAGGTGAACACCGGCGTATTGGGCGCCGGTTGATTGTTCACGACAACGATGTTGGTCAAAGTAACGTTACCGGTGTTGCTGACGCTGCCCGAGAAAATGAGTAACTGTCCCGGTGCCGGCGGCTGGGCGGGGCATGCTTTTGTGACGGCGATGCCGGGGGTCAACACTTGCGAGCAGGTCGTGCTGGCGGAATTTGTCACCGTGCGCGGGTGACTTGTAAATTGGTCAGTGCCTGAAGCGGTGAACGTCGCCGTGCTCGAAGCGCAGGGATTGGAAGGAATCCAACTGCCGCTAAACGGCGCCGACTGGTGCGCGAGAAGATTGGTAATAAACGTGACAGGAACTTGCCCGCCATTCACAAACTCCGTCACCGTCACGCCTACGAGCGTGTTGTTGCCGCAGTTGGTTACAGAGCCGGTGAAAGTGATCGCGCCGTTTTCGCCGACGTTGCCGGTGCATTGCACGAACAGCTGGATGCAAGGCAAGCTGACTTCGGTATTCACACCTTGATTACCGCCGCCTTGGCTGTCGGTATCGTTTTGGTGAACAGTGCCAGTATCGCTCGCAGTAGCACGCACGGTGCCGTCAGGTTGGACGTCCTGGGCGCGAACGACGTAGCTGACGATGTTGCTATAATAATCCGATTGCCCGCTGGTCAGAGTCGTGCGCACTAAAGTAATCGGGTGCGAGACGAGGTCGGGCGTGACGATGAAGGCGGTAATGCCGGTCGAGTCGCAAACGACGGGGCCGTTGCCGGTGCCGTTGAATACGGTGACGCTGTAATTGAGCGTGTCGCCGATGTGCACATCTGGCGAATCGGTGAACAACAAAATACCAAGACCGCTGCCGGTGCAACCCGGGGGCGAGGAGTGGGCGTGGGCTGAAGACGCGCCAAATAAAAGAATCATCAATCCTGCTAGCAACGCTGCGAAACTGAAACGGCCTGGCGCAGTGCGCGGGGAGGGTGGGGTTAGGGTAGTCATGGTTCTGTTTTTCTATTTGTGCAAAACCGCGGTTTGCGTTGGCGACAGCCTTCCAGACGAATTTCCATTTTGGAAAAGCACCACGTGAATTACGGTCACGACGTTACGGAGTGCGCGCCGAGTCAACCATGGGGACTAACCAGTGGGGGTTTTACCCCATAACAAAATTTCTGGTCCTATGCGGGCAGACGAGAGAAGAGCGTGTGATTACTCGACACGAAGTTGGCCGTCTGCGGAAACGAACGAGTGGAAATGTGCTCATGGTTTCCCCGCAGACAATGCACGCCTGCAGCCTCGTTGTGCGCGCTGATTTCGACTTCTAGATTCACCTAATTCGGACAGTGTCGGAAATATTTTCCTGCCAAGGATGAAAGCGATGCTGATGCCAGGGGGACAACATGCGGACGGGAGGAGAGCACATGAGTAATCCGGAAGACTGCGAACTCAAAGGCGGGGCGTCGGAGGAATCTGAAATTGTTCACAACGATACCGGAATTACCCGGCGAGAATTTATAATTGCCGGCACTGCCACTGTGGCCGCGACCATGTTACCCACGCTTGCTTACGGCCAAACGCCCCAACAACCAAAGCTAGTGCAGCCGCAAATGGCGAAGGTGGCCTTGAAGGTAAATGGCACCTCACACGAACTGGAACTCGATACCCGCACGACGCTGCTCGATGCATTGCGAGAACACCTTCGTCTCACAGGCAGCAAAAAGGGATGCGATCAGGGCCAGTGTGGCGCGTGTACCGTGATTGTGAACGGACGCCGAATCAATTCCTGTCTGACGCTTGCCGCGATGCACCAAGGCGACAGCGTTACGACTATCGAGGGCCTCGGCACACCGGACAACTTGCATCCGATGCAGCAGGCATTCGTCAAATGTGACGGCTATCAGTGTGGCTACTGCACCGCCGGACAGATTTGTTCCGCCGTGGCAATGCTCAATGAAATCAAAGCCGGTATTCCGAGTCACGCCATGGCCGATATCACCGCGCAACCAAAACTGACGGGCGCAGAATTGCGCGAACGCATGAGTGGCAACATCTGCCGTTGCGGCGCTTATTCCAACATCGCCGAAGCAATCACAGAAATTGCGGGGAGGACGGTGTGAAGCCGTTTACCTTCGAGCGCGCAACATCAGGGGCCGATGCTGCGGCAGCCGCTGAACGCCATCCGGGAGCAAAGTTTGTTGCGGGTGGAACCAATCTGCTGGATTTGATGAAGCTTGAGATCGAAACGCCGACCCACTTGATTGATGTCAATAGCCTTGGTCTCGATAAGATTGAAAAGACACCTGAAGGCGGACTTCGCATCGGCGCACTGGTGCGCAACACGGAACTCGCAGCCGATGAAAATGTGCGACGCGATTACGGTGTGCTCTCGCAAGCTTTAGTCGCGGGTGCCAGCGGGCAATTGCGCAACATGGCGACGACGGCGGGCAACCTCCTGCAACGCACGCGATGCCCGTATTTTTACGACACAAACCAACCGTGTAATAAGCGCAATCCCGGCACTGGCTGCGGTGCAATCGGTGGATACAGTCGACAACATGCTGTCATCGGAGTGAGTGATGCGTGTATCGCGACGCATCCGAGCGATATGGCGGTGGCGATGCGGGTGCTCGATGCGACGGTAGAAACAATTCGACCCGACGGTTCGCAACGAAAAATTCCAATAGCCGAATTCCACCGCCTACCAGGAGATAAGCCGCACATCGATACAGTGTTGATGGCGGGTGAACTGATAACGGCAGTGACGTTGCCCAAGCCAATCGGCGGCCGGCAAATTTATCGCAAGGTGCGCGACCGTGCTTCGTTCGCTTTCGCCTTGGTTTCTGTCGCAGCGATCGTGCAGCGCGACGGCAGCGGGCGCGTGGCGTTAGGCGGAGTGGCGCACAAGCCGTGGCGCATCGAGGCCGCGGAAGCGGAGATGCCAAACGGCGCAAAAGCAGTTGTCGCCCGATTGCTGGCCGGTGCCAAACCAACGAACGAAAACGCATTCAAGATCAAACTGGTCGAACGTGCGCTGGCGTCGGTGCTGGCCGAAGCCAAAGGAGCATAGCCATGAAATTCGACAAACCCGCCACGGACAATCCGATCGACCAATTGAAAGTTGTCGGCAAACCCGTCGATCGCGTCGACGGTCGGTTAAAAACAACCGGCACCGCGCCCTATGCTTACGAGCGCCACGATGTGGTGCCGAACCAAGCATATGGTTACATCGTCGGATCGGCCATTTCCAAGGGTCGCATCGTCTCAATGGACCTTACCGCCGCCAAAGCCGCACCCGGTGTGCTCGCAATTGTTACGGCCAAGAATGCCGGCAAGCTTGGTAAAGGAAATTTTAACACGGCACCGCTCCTCGGCGGTCCCGAGATCAGCCATTACCATCAAGCGATTGGGGTCGTCGTCGCGGAAACTTTCGAACAAGCACGCGCGGCCGCTAATCTTGTGCGCGTGGAGTATAAGCGGACAAAGGGTGCCTTCGATCTCGAGGCAATGAAGGACAAAGCCGAGCCGGCAAAGAGTATCGCGGGCGGCGGCACATCGGACTCCAAGGTCGGAGACTTCGCCAAAGGTTTTGCCAATGCCCCTGTGCAGTTCGATGCCACATACAGGACCGCCTATGAATCGCACTGCATGATGGAACCGCATGCGACAATTGCCTCGTGGCAGGATGATCAGCTCACGTTTTGGACATCGAATCAGATGATTGCATGGGCCGTAGGCGACATGGCTGAGACGCTAGGCATTCCGAAGGAGAAGGTCCGGGCCATTTCTCCATTCATAGGCGGCGGTTTTGGAGGAAAGCTCTTTTTGCGTGCGGATGCCTTGATGGCCGCGCTCGGTGCCCGCGCCGCCCGTAGACCGGTGAAGGTCACTTTACAACGCGCCCTCATGCCAAACAACACGACGCACCGAGCGGCGACTATTCAGCGCGTCCGCATCGGTGCAACAAAGGACGGAAAAATCACAGCCATTGCGCACGAAAGCTGGTCGGGCGACCAACCTGGAGGCAAGCCAGAGACTGCGGCAATGCAGACGCGTTCACTTTACGCGGGAGCAGACAGAATGACGGCGCATCGACTGGCGGTGCTCGATTTACCTGAAGCGAACGCGATGCGCGCACCGGGGGAGGCCCCAGGCTTAGCGGTGCTAGAAATTGTTATGGATGAAATGGCGGAGAAGCTCGGCATGGATCCGATCGAATTCCGGATTCTCAATGACACTCAAGTTGTTCCCGACAATCCGAGCAAGCCCCAGTCTTCAGATCCGCAATCGAAAAAGCCCGAGCAGCAGACGAAGCACATTCCTCACCCTCCATTCTCCAAACGACAACTCGTGGAGTGCTTGCGTCTTGGCGCGAAACGCTTTGGGTGGGAGAAGCGCAATCCGCAACCGGCAAAGGTCCGTGATGGAAAATGGCTGGTGGGCATCGGCGTGGCGGCAGCATTCCGCGACAACTTGCTCACCAAGTCCGCGGCAAGAGTGCGTCTCGACAAACGCGGGGTTGTAACGGTGGAAACCGACATGACGGACATCGGGACCGGCAGCTACACCATCATCGCGCAAACAGCCGCTGAAATGATGGGTGTACCGTTGGACAAAGTCGTTGTACGCCTCGGCGACTCGAGTTTTCCCGTGTCATGCGGCTCGGGCGGTCAGTGGGGTGGCAATAATTCGACTGCGGGTGTTTATTCCGCGTGCGTCAAACTTCGCCAAGCCGTCGAAGAGAAACTCGGCCTGGAGGCAGGCCAAGGCGTGTTCGCTGACGGGCACGTCCGCTCCGGATCGCGGAATGTCTCGCTCGCTGAAGCCGCCGGTGATCAGGGCCTCGTGGCGGAGGACTTCATCGAATACGGCGACCTCGATAAGCAGTTTCACCAATCGACCTTCGGCGCGCATTTTGTAGAAGTGGCGGTTGATTCTTTCACCGGCGAAACGCGCGTGCGGCGCATGCTCGCTGTGTGTGCGTGCGGACGCATTCTCAACCCGAAGACTGCCCGCAGTCAGGTAATCGGTGCGATGACAATGGGAGTGGGCGCAGCGCTGATGGAAGAACTCGCAGTAGATAAACGCATCGGTTACTTCGTGAATCACGACCTTGCCACGTATGAAGTTCCGGTTCATGCCGACCTTCCGCCACAGGAAGTGATATTCCTGGACGAAACCGATCCTATTTCGTCTCCGATGAAAGCAAAGGGCGTTGCGGAACTCGGCATCTGCGGCGTCGCGGCAGCGGTGGCAAATGCCATTTACAACGCTACCGGAATTCGCGTGCGGAATTATCCAATCACACTCGACAAACTCATCGACCGACTTCCGGAACCGGCGTGAACGACTCGTACAACGAGAACAAAACTTGTGAAAGAATTATTGGAAATCTGCACGGCGCTGCAGCAACTCGGGGGTGAACCTTGCGCTTTGGCAACGGTCATTAACGTGGAAGGCTCCGCCTACCGCCGTCCCGGAGCGCGCATGCTCCTGACGCTCGATGGAAATTCGTGGGGCATGGTCAGCGGAGGCTGCCTCGAGTCCGATGTCATGGATCACGCTCGTCGCGTTTTGGAATCCGGACAGGCGCACACCGTGCGCTACGATTCCACGTCGGATGATGACATTGTTTTTGGCACTGGCCTAGGCTGTAACGGCATAGTTGACGTATTCGTTGAACCGGTAACGACGGAGTTCAGGGAATCGTTCGTTCACGCCGTCGAGTGCTGCCACAAAACCCGGCAACCGGGAGCAATTGCTACTCAGCTGAACGAAATGAGCGATCATGCGTTCGTCACTGCGGGAATGTGGAGCGGGAGTGAAACGTTAGCATCTCTTCTGAACGCTAACTCAGTTGAAGCGGCCCATACATCTCTGACGTGCGATTACGGCGATTCGCCAATTTTCATTCAGCAC
>JAQGOW010000506.1 GCA_028293405.1 Verrucomicrobiales bacterium | reverse complement strand
AATACGTGAAGAGGCCCGGGTGGCGCGGATCGTCGCGTCCGACCAACACGGAAAATTCGCTGAGCGGCTACGAAAGTATTCGTGCGGTTTACGAAGTGGATCAATCACCGATCGGTCGCACGCCGCGCTCCATTCCGGCGACCTACGTTGGGTTCTTCGACGAGATGCGAAATCTGTTCGCGCAAGTTCCCGAGGCGCGCATGCGCGGTTACACCAACAGCCGTTTTTCTTTCAACAGCGCGCAAGGTCGTTGTCCCGATTGCATCGGCGCGGGCACGACGAAGTTGGAAATGAATTTCATGCCGCCGGCGTATGTCCGTTGCGAAACATGCCAGGGCACGCGCTTCAATCGCGAAACGCTCGACATCGAATATCGCGGCAAAAACATTGCACAGATTTTGGATCTGAGCGTCGGCGAAGCGGCTGAGTTCTTTGCGTCGTTCCAAAAAATCGCACGACCGCTGCAAGCGCTTTGTGATACCGGCTTGGAATATCTACGCCTCGGTCAGACAAGCCCGACGCTCAGCGGTGGCGAAGCGCAACGGTTGAAACTCGTGACCCATCTTCTCACTGGCTTCACGCAACGCAAAGTGGACGAACCGCCAATTCCTTCAAAGCAACCCATGTTGCTTGAAGTGAAAAAGCCAAGGGCGACATCGTCATTCTTTATTTTGGAGGAGCCAACAATCGGTCTTCACATGGCCGATGTGAAACGGTTGGTCGAAGTGATCCAACGTCTTGTCGATGCCGGTCACACCGTAGTCGTCATCGAACATAATTTGGAACTGATCGCTGAAGCGGATTGGGTCATTGATCTCGGCCCTGAAGGTGGCGACGCAGGCGGACGGCTCGTTGCCCAAGGGACGCCAGAATTGGTCGCGAAAAATCAACACTCGCACACCGGAAAATTTGTGCGCGAGTTACTGGCTAAGACTTGATATCGCGCGTTTGAAATGCCCCCGTGCCGATGACGAAGAACGTCACGTTGTAGGCAGCAAGAATGCTGATGGACTCGCCGACCTTCCACCACGGTATCGGCTCGCGCAACATGTCGAGCCAGATGCGGAAGTGGTAAGTGATCATGAACGGCTGAAGTTCTTTGAAAAATTCAAGTTCCTGCAAAATACGGAACATAAATAGAAACGATATCGCAAGTATCGTTGCCGCCGCGGGCTTGATGTTGAAACACGAAAACATCCAGGCCAACCCGGTCATGGTAACCGTCGTGAGGATGAGCATGGAAATGGCGCCTGCGTAGCGTTGCCATGCTTCGGCAGGTCCGAACACAGAAAAGAGTTGTTCCTGCGGCAGGAAGAAAAAGAGGCCGCCGTTCGGAAAGAAGAGTGATGCGAAGCCGAGGCCAAAAGCGCCGAGCGCAACGGTGAGGACGATTGAGAAGATCGCGCCGGCAAGCCACTTGACCGTGAGCAATCGCAAACGCGAAACGGGTCGAGACAGGATCATTCGCAAAGTGCCGTCTTCCGCTTCTTTCGCGACGAGGTCGCCGCCGATGAGCGTCGCATAAAGAGGCAGAAGCAACACGGCCATCGGAATGATCATGATCAGACTGATGGTCATCGCGGTGATGAACTGGTCGGGCGTGTAGCCCATGAGTTCGAGGCGATGCGCCAACTCGAGCCGATGCGACGGACGAAATCGCAGCCAAAGAATGATGAACGCTTGTGTCGCAAGGAACATGGCGAACCCGATGTAGGTGCGCTTTTTGCCGAACAGCTTCCAAAGTTCAGCGCGTAGTTGGTGATAAAACATAACTAAGACGCACGTTGGCTTCGCGACATCGCGAGGTAAAAATCCTCGAGGGTTTGTTCTTTGTTGGCGATCTCGTAAACCGGTTCGCCACAGGCGACGAGACATTCGACGAGTTGATTCGTTTCAGCTTTCGCAGCGAGCTGCACGAATTTGTCGTCACGCGTTTCGGTGATTAGTTGTGCATCGCGCAGGATTTTTTCGGCACGCGAGAAATTGCCAACGCGCAGTCGAACCCAACGTTGTTCGTGACGCGTTTCGGCGAGTGTGCCTTCGAAAACCTTGCGTCCTTGGTTCATGATGGCGATCCGGGTGCAAAGCTGCTCGACCTCGGTGAGCAAGTGCGATGAAAGCAAAATCGTCAGGCCCATTTCGCGATGTAACCTGAGGATGGTCAGACGCATCTCATGAATGCCTTCCGGGTCGAGCCCGTCGCCGGGCTCGTCGAGAATGAGCAAGTCCGGGTTTGGAAGCAGAGCCTGAGCGAGGGCAAGACGGGCGCGCATTCCATGCGAATATGTGCGAACGTTTGATTTTTCGCGACCGGTTAACCCAACCCACTCGATGATTTGGCGAATGCGTTCGCGTGGAGTCGCGGCGGTATAGTGCGAGAGGATTTCGAGATTACGGTAGCCGCTCAAGTAATCGTAAAAAACAGGTGACTCAAAAATCGCACCGACTTTTCGCAAGGCATTCGAGCGATCAGAAATTGCGTCATGGCCGCAAACGGTGATCTTGCCGCTGGTCGGCCAGACCTGTCCAAGGATCATGCCGATGCTGGTGCTTTTGCCCGCGCCGTTGTGGCCAAGCAACCCGAAGATTTCACCTTTGTTGACGGTGAGATTCAGATCGTCGACGGCGAGGCGTCCGGCAAAAACTTTTTTGACCTGCGTGAGTTCGATCATTTTGTGCCTTCGAGTTCGAGCAGGTTTTTGATGTGGCCGTCGGCGTACAAATAGTTCACCGCTTTGTTTGGACCGCGCAAAATATGAAAACTTTCTTTGTCGAAGAACAGTGGAATTTGGTGCGGATGAAAATTGATCGCGAACACTTGCATGTGATCGGCGTCCTGGCCGTTGACCAAACTGTTCCAGGCGTAGCTCGAGCCAGTCTGTTGAAACAAACTTTTGTTGACGGAGGGA
>JAQGOW010000601.1 GCA_028293405.1 Verrucomicrobiales bacterium | reverse complement strand
AGGCGCGCACGCCGATGCCCTTTCGCAACGAGCCCATCAAGCTGCGTATCGCGCAACCGAACAAATGCGAACTCCGCCGCCACAAAAAATCCGTTCGCCAAAACCAGGCCGATAACGCCCAGGATTTGGAACAGATTCGCCATGATCGCGTCCATCGTCACAGCGTCACCTCACCGAAAATCACCTTTAAAATATCCTGTAAACTAACGATGCCCCGTTCGCGTTGCTCACGATCCAGCACAATCGCCAACCGATCACCAGTCCGTTGCATGCGCCGCATCGCTTCTTCGAGCAATAAATCTTCCGGCAAAAACAGCGCCCCGCGCACATACGCCGACGCCGGCTTTTGCACGTCCAAATCTTCACGATAAAGCACCGCGTCCATGTCCATCGTCCCGATCACGCGATTGTTATCCGCTCGCAAAACCGGCATGCGCGTAAGGTTCCGTTCGCGGCAAAGATTCACCACCGCCGACATCGGCGTCACATCCGTTACCGACACCACCTCAGAAAACGGCACCGTGATATTGCGCACGCGCACGTTCTGCAAATCGAGCACGCGATTGAGCATTACCCGCTCTTCAGAAGTCAGGCTTTGGGCCGATTCTTGCATCACCAGTCTCAACTCTTCACGATTCCCAAAAAGCCGTCCCGTAAACGCGCGACCGCCGGTCAGCCGCAGCAAGCCACTGGAAAACCACGCCGCGATTGCCACCAACGGCGAAAGCGCCAAATGGAATAATCGAAACGGCGGCGCCAGCACCAATGCAAGCCTGTTGGGGAATCGTTGAAACAACGTCTTCGGCAAAAGTTCGCAAACAATATAGAACACGAAAACGAACCCAATAAACGCCACCGTCCACCACACCCGATACGCCCCAAGCCAATAAAACAATTCCAAAACGCCGATGCTAAAAACCGCAATATTCGCCACCGTATTCCCGACGAGAATCGTCCAAAGAAAATCCTCCGGATTATCCAGGTAATGATTCAAAACCGCCGCCCGTTTATTTCCCGAGCGCATGAGATGCCGAATCCGAAACCGATTCAACGCCAGCACCCCCGACTCCATCCCGGAAAACAAAAACGACAGCGCCACGCAGAAAATCAGCGCGATCAGAGTTATAATGTCAGTGTTACTCATTTCTGCTTGGTGTCTTGGTGCTTCATTTATTTTCTTCGGACGATTTCCACCAAAAGTTCACGAATCCGCCTCTCATCCACCGCCTGCACCGTAAAACGCAGCCCACGGAACGTCAGCACATCCCCAACCGACGGCACAACCCCAAGCTCATTCAACACCAACCCGGCGACCGTTTCGCATTCATCGATCTCGCCCAGCGCCGGATACTCCCGCCGAAAATCATCCAGCCGCACACCACCGCTGACGCGCCATTTTCCGTCACCGAGCTTCTGGATCACGACGGTGTCGGCCTGGGAATCCCGTCGTATCCGACCGACAACCTCCTCCAAAATATCTTCAATCGACACAAGCCCAGCAGTCCCGCCGAATTCATCGAGAACTATCGCCAACCCGCGCTGTTGCCGCTGCAACGCCTTGAGCAATTGCAGCAAATTCATCGTCTCGGGAACGAACGAGGGAAACTCAATCGCGATCGACAAATCAACTTCCGGATCGAGCAACAAAGCGCGCGTGTTGAGCACGCCAACAATAGTGTCCGGCGTTTCGTCGTACATTGGCAATCGGCGATGCTTATGCTTTTTCGCCGCCGCGATCATTTCCCGCACAGTCAAATCATCGGGAATCGAAGTCATCTGGGACCGCGGCTTCATCACGTCCTTGGCCTGTCGTCGGTCCAGCCCGATGATCTGCAGGATGATTTCTTTTTCACTCGCCGCCAGCGCGCCCTGTTGAAACGCCATCTCCAGCAACTCTTGATATTCGTCATCCGAAAGTTGCGCCGGTCGTTGCACTGATGTCGGTACCGCCGTTCGCAAGATGAAGTTTGTCAGCAACTGCGCACTGTGCCGAAACGGTTTGCTCAACGCCTGCAACAGGAGCATCGGCGCAGCCACACGAAGTGCCCACCTTTCCGAAGCTCGCACTGCCAAAGTTTTCGGCACCACTTCGCACCCGAGCAAAACAAAGAAGAGCACCCCCACCAGCGTCCACGGCACCGACCAATGATGATTAATCGCCACCCAGAACATCACCGCCACGATGCCGGCATTGGCAAAAGAATTCCCGAGAACGAGTGTCGCTAAAAGATCCTGCGAACGAGCAAGTAGACCGGAAACGATTTTCCCCGTGCGAGAGGGCATTTGTTCCAACTGCCGCACCTGCCATTTGCCCAGCGCAAACAAGGCAGTCTCCGCCAGCGCGAAAAAGAAACTCGCGCCGGCAAAAATCGCCAGGACTGTAATGGCTGCGCCCATTTGAGTCAGGTTGTGCCATTGTGGGCAGCGGAAAAAGGGAAAAGTTCGAGGTAAACCCAGTCAATCCCACTACGCCGCGCTCAACTCCTCCTCACCCGAGTTACGAATCAGCCCGGCGATCTGCCGACGCACCAGCGAAGCATAATACCCATCGCTCCTCATCAATTCATTATGCGTGCCCACCTCGCTGACCAGGCCATCTTTCAAAACCACGATCCTGTTCGCGTGAACGACAGTCGAAAGTCGATGCGCGATCACCAGCGTCGTCCGACCTTTCATCAACCGTTCCAAGGCATCTTGCACCAATGCCTCCGACTCCGCATCCAGCGCCGAGGTTGCCTCGTCCAACAACAAAATGGACGGATCCTTAATCAACGCCCGCGCAATCGTAATCCGCTGCCGTTCCCCCACCGAAAGCCGGCTACCTCGCTCCCCCACCATCGTTTCGTAACCATCCGGCAGATGCCCAATGAACGTATGCGCATTAGCAAGCTGCGCGGCATGTTCAATTTGCGCCATGGTCGCCTGCGGCTTCGCGTAAGCGATGTTGTTGCGAATCGTGTCGTTAAACAGCAAAGGGTCCTGCAGCACCACACCAATATTCCGACGCAACGATTTTTGTTTCAAATCACGAATGTCGTGTCCGTCCAAAACAATCCGGCCTTCCTGCGGATCGTAGAACCGCATCAACAATGCCAGCACCGTCGTTTTTCCCCCGCCACTCGGCCCCACCAACGCCACCGTCTCGCCCTCGCGCACCTTCAGCGTAAGCCCCTTGAGAACCGGCCGGCTCGCCTGGTCGTAACGGAACTTAACATTTTCGAACGAAATGTCGCCACGCACCGTTTTCAGTTCGACAGCATGCACGCTGTCGCCCAGGTGCTCCTGCACATCCAAAATGCTAAAAATTTCATCCAACGCCACCGACGCTTTTTGCACTGTTTGATAAACCCCGCTCAACCCCTGCACTGGCCCGAATAGACCACCGATATAGCCGAGGAACGCGATCAACGTCCCCACCGTAATCTGCCCACGAACGACGTACCACCCACCAAACGCAATCGCCGCAATCCGTGCCAACATAATCACCACGTTCGTCGCCGCCGTAAACGCCGTGTCCGTCATCACTCCTTTGACCACGATGTGATTCGCCTCGCCCACACTGCTGAGAAACCGTTGCTTCTCCATTTCCTCCATCGAAAAACTCCGCACCGTAATGATCCCCGACAACACCTCATTGAACCGCGAATAAATCTTACTCCACCAATCCAACAACTCGCGTTCCCGCTCAACCTGTTCCGGCGCAGCAAAAGCCGCAATGATCGCTGGCACCGGCGCGAACGCCAAAACCATCAGCGCGAGCCGCCAATCCAACTTGAGCATCACCACAATCGCGATCCCCAGATAAATAACAGCCGGAAAAACGTTGAAAAGAATTTGGCTGACCGCAGTGATGAAGCCTTGGATGCTGCGATCCAATTTCGTCATGATCGCGCCAACACCTTCGCTGCGATGAAAGCTCAGCGGCATTCGATGCAACCGCCCCACGGTTGCGTCCAACAGCGCGTGATGCAAACCCAGCCGCGTATGCCACGTCAGCCAATTCGAAACACCCGTCGCCGCCTCGCGCAATAACCCAATCCCCGCCAACCAAGCCACCCCGATAAGCACCGGTTGAATTCCGTGCCCCGCCCCGAGTTGGTCGAAGATATATTTGAGAACCAACGGCTCAGCCGCACCAACCGCGGCAACGACCACCGTAATCAGGAAGAGGACAAAAACCGATTTACGATACGGAAATGCAAAATGCAGCGCCCGCCGCATACGATCGCGGCGACCGGCCTTGTCAGGTGGTTCTGTAGATTCGACCAACACTCCTCACTCCGACCGTACGCGTATTTCCCCTTTTGCCAATTGAGCTTTCCCAACTTTTTGCACCCCCGCACACACCCCGACCCCGTAGCGCAGGCACCCCTCCGGAGTCTCTCCTACGGAATGATACGCATACGATAGAACCGATTCGTGTTGTTGATCAGGTCGTCGATCGAACCGGAACCGTAAAACGGGGCGTTCGTCTGGATGGCAGCCCAATTCACCAGGTTCGTGGTCGCTTCGATGATACCGATTGAGCCGACCGGGCCAGTGAACTGGCCATGGAACGTCCGCTGGTCAGAGCTGATCGTCGGAGTAATAATCGCGCTCGGTGGTGGCACCGGGCATCGTCCCGCGCCTTCAGCAACGTAGAGCGGCAATTTCATTCGTCGCGAGCGCACGGTCGTAGAGAGCGACTTCGTCAATGCTGCCATTAAAGAAGTAGGTGGGATTGCCGTTTTCGATGTCCGCCCCAACAATAAATGGCCGATTATCATAGGCGATCGGACCCGAACCGGATGCGGTCGCGACCACCACTCCGTCTAGGAACAAAGTGCCAAGCGCGGTGGCCTGATTATAGGTATAGCCGACGTGGTGCCACGAACTTACAGGCGGAGTCCACGAGTAACTCGCCAGAGCAGAAAAACCGCCCGTAGTCGAAATACCACCGCGGAGCTGTCCGTTTTGAAGCCAGATCTGGTACGAATCGAGATTGCCGCTGCCGTACGGCTTGCCCGCTATGACCTCGAGCGAAGTGACCGCAGCGAAGTTGACCCAACATTCGATTGTGACATTTGTCGGACGGAACGCGACCGAATCGGCCGCGTACCAGTATTGATCCACGCCGTTCAGGAGGAACGCCCGTCCATCGATACCAAAGCCATTTGTTGCACCGTTGGTTGCAACTAACGAATACCAACCGGCGAGATTTGTTCCGCCATCACCGCTCCACCAGGCCAACAATCCGTTCGGCGCCGGGGTGCAGGTCGGAATGGGGCGGGCAGTAATGCTGAACGCGGTCGAACCATAATCTGGCCGCCAAGTGAGATTGGAAGGCAGCGCAGGCAAACTCATCGTCCCGAATTGACCAGAGTGCGAGGCATAGACGACAAGCGGGAACGTGTCACCGGATTGCGAAGTGAAGCCATTGGCGTAAGTCACGTTGAAATTGCCACCAAAAGTCATCTGGTTGCCGTGCTTGATTTGCCCAAATGACGTGCCCGCATTATGGCCCGCCAACTTGAAGTTCATGCTGCTGCCAGCCGATGCAGTGT
>JAQGOW010000482.1 GCA_028293405.1 Verrucomicrobiales bacterium | reverse complement strand
AAAGATCCCAATCACGTCTTCAACTGGGAAAGCGGCATGCTCCACATCACGGGGCAGGATTACGGTTATCTCGCCACGAAAGAGACGAACTTCTCGAATTACAAATTGGTGGCGGAATTTAAGTGGGGCGCAAAGACATGGGAGCCACGTGCGGATAATGCGCGCGATAGTGGAGTTCTCGTGCACTTAGTCGGACGCGACCAGGTTTGGCCGAAGTCGATCGAGTGCCAGATGATTGAAGGCGGCACGGGCGATATTCTCGTTGTCAACGGCGGGTTCCTCACGATTGATGGCGTGCGAAAAGGACCTGGGATTGCGCGGTTTGATCGTCCGGGTCGGAATCCGTGGGATGACAAAAAAGGTTTTCGGGGGCCGCATGAAATCGAAAATCCAGCTGGCCAATGGAACAGGCTGGAAGTGCTCTGTAGTAACGATGTCGTCAGCATCAGTGTTAATGGACATCACACTTTGACCGGCACGAACGCGTCACCGACGGCGGGGAGAATTGTTGTGCAATCGGAAGGTGCGGAAGTTTTCTTTCGGCGTCTCGATTTGTATCCGCTTGCGAAGTAGTTACGCGCTACGGATTTGAATGGGCGGCCATCGTTTGGGTTAAATCTTTTGCTGCGCCTTCGATGTAGTCGGCTTCCCAAAATAGGACCTGCGAAACCTTCTCTTTTTTTGCGAGGGCGAGTTGGTCGTTGAACTCAGCTACAGATTTGGGGACCCATTGATAAAGCCACACATCGGTTTTGCCAGCGGTTTCGTCGCGCAACGCTCGAAGGGCTTTTGTGGCATCACCGCCGTCGCGGTAGTAGCCGGCGGCGACGGCGGAATCGATCAGCCCTTCCTTGGCCCAAGTATTAACGTCAAGGAGTAGGCCGCGCAGGTTGCCGTCGATTTTGTCCAACTCTCCGCGATAGTGCCAGGGGTGTGCAACCATTACGGCAATCGGCATCCGATGATTTCGCAAGATCTTCGAGCATTCTCGCATGAAGATTGTTTGCATTTCGGCTCGAAACCTAACGGCTGTGTCATCCTTTGCATCCAGCAGTTGTTTGCCTGTGTTTCTTTGGTAAAAATTGCGTAACGGCTTTTCAAAACCAAAATCAGCTGCACCGGTGATTTTATCATTCTGCGGATTGTCACGGACATCGCCGGTCCGTATCCAATCAAGAAAAAATCCATCGAGTTTATAGTTATCCAACAACTCGTGGAGCAACGACAGCTTGTAGTTCCTGACTTCAGGGAAAGCAAAACTGAGCTGTGATTTATACGGCCGCCCATCTCTGTGCAACCATCGAAATTCGGGATGTTTCTTAGAAAACTCACTTTGTAAACCCCAGCCGTGATCGTCTTCGTTGATGCTCAACCAGGCGTGAATCTTGACGCCAATCTTGCGTCCGTAACGGATTGCTTCGGCGAGCGGATCGAAATTGGCGTAGTCGAGTGCGTCGAACTTCGACATCAAACCACGGCGCTGCTCCGCGTTCATGTGCGTGTAGCGTTCGACCAGAGTGACGTCGGCGGGTGATTGGGGAGACCAGAAACTATCCGCGTCCCACTTGCCCATTGGTTTTAGCAATTTGCTTTTGTAGAGCGCGCGACCGCCATCGAACACGCGCCAGTAAACGCGATTCCATCCGCATGCTTTGCACGCATCCAGCATGTGATGCACGCCTTCAGGTCCCCATTGGATGCCGGGCTTTAGCATCCAATCGGAATGCGTCAACGGCGCGGATAAAATAAATTTGTCGTCGGTTGTCTCCGCCCTGGTCGAAAGGATTGTGGGTGCCACGAAGGCAGCAGCGACGGAGGACTTGATAAAAGCGCGGCGGTTCACGCGCTATTGTTTTTTCAAACCGGAGAGAAAGGCAACCAAATCGGCAAACTCTTGTGCGGTCATGCCCTGCTGTAAACCGGTCGGCATGATTGAGGTTTTCAACTTCCGTTTGTTGAGGACCTCGGTCTTTTTGTGATGCGTGACGATCCCCTTTGTATCTTTGATGGCGATATTGTCCGCGGTGTCGCTGATGAGAAGACCGTAGGCTTCGTCGCCCGATTTTAGATCGAGGCTGTAGGTTTCGTAGCCGACAGAAATGCCCGCGCTTGGTTCGAGGATGGCTTCGACGATTGCTTCCTTTGCAAGCTTGGTCCCGATTTCGGACAGGTCGGGACCAACTTGTCCGCCTTTGCCGTGAAGCGCGTGGCAAGCCGAGCAGCCAGGTTGCGCACGGAAAAAGACATTTTCGCCGTCGGCTGAATCGGTTTTCATTTTCAGCAACTCGACGGTGGGCGGCAGTTGTTGCGAGCCGCGGGCCAACGGCAGAGGCAAAACTTTGGCAGCTTCGGCTTTGATGTTTGCCCAATGAACGCTGTTGAGTTCGGTGCTCGCTGTGAATCTCAAATCTTCGGCTAACGTTCCTTTTTTTGCCAGTTCCAGCAGTGCTGTAGCGCCTTCGGAAGTTCTGGCGAGCGCGCGAATGCAGGCTCTGCGCAGAGTAGTTTCGCGGCGGGCATCGAGGGCGATCGGCAACAGCAGTGGGACCGCATCTTTTTCGGTTGCATCCCCGAGTGCTTCGGCCGTCGCGCACGCTGTTTTGGTATCGGAACTTTCGAGTTTGCGTTGCAGCAGCGTGAAATTTTTGTGAGCCACAACAAGTCGGGTGGCTTCGACACCGGTCTCGCTGCTCGGCGCTTTGATGGCCAGCTCCAGCAGGCCGGGGTCGCAATCTTTGAGATGAAATTGTTTTACGATTTCGAGAAACTTGTCAGTGCCGTGAACTTTTTGGAGGAGCCGGTAGACGGCTTCTTCTAGTTGAGGATTCGCTTTGAGGTCGACGTTTTGCAGTCGGCTGAGCGACTCGAAGGCGATGGTGTTGCGCTGCGTTTCGCTGAGCTCAGATTCACCGCGGGCGCAAAGCGAGGCCGCGAACAATGCTGCAATGACGCCTACGCGCAGCTTCATTCGCGATAGTGCGTGACGTTCTCGCGCCGGAGAAGTTTGCGTTTCCAATCGAGCCCGCCGGAAAAGCCGCCAAGTTTTCCGCCGCTGGCTAACACGCGATGACAGGGGATGAGCAACGGGATCGGGTTCGCTCCACAAGCGCCGCCGGTTGCGCGAGCGCCCTTTGGTTTGCCGAGAGAGATAGCGATTTCAGAGTAACTTTTAGTTTTGCCGCACGAGATCTTTCGCAGCGCGCCCCAGACGTTCCGCTGAAAATCGGTTCCGGCGCTCAAGTCCAAAGGAGGCAATTCCGTGATCGGTTTGCCAGTGATGACTTGCTCAATCGCGCGCGTCGTGACTTTATGCCAGCGTTTTAGCTCTGGGGTGGTCAGATCTGCGGACTTCGGCGTTTTCCCAGTTGGAAAGTCGAGTTGAGCGAGACCTTTGTCGGAGTAATAGGCGAGAAACGTGCCTTCGCGAGTCGGCACAGCACAGGCTTGGAGAGTGGATTTCATATTGAATTAACGGTGCTTTATCAGCGCCGCGCAAATACCGAACAAGACTACCACAAGAACAAACGCGAACGCCAGAAACCTGTTCCGCGCGACGCGCTTTTCGTAGCGCAACGGTCGCAACCCTTGGATGCTGCCGGCGGCGAGGTAATTAACTAGTTTTGGATTGGACAACGGTGGTGGGCGGAAAATTTGTTCGAGCCGATCGAGAAATCTCATTTTCGGCATTGGCGTGGAAAGGTCGTCGATCGGCAGGGCCGCCGATCGCTGTGCGGTTGCTTCGGTAATTGTTTTTTGGTCGACCTTTTCGAACACCGGATCCGCAGCTACTGGAGCATTTGTGGCAAAAACCGTGCTGCCGTGCGGAAAGGCCGTCGAGCGGACGCGCGCACCGGATTTGTTTACTTCGGGGGCTCCTGCTCCTGTCTGCTGATTCAACTTGCGGATCTTCGCCTCCAAGGCGGCGATTTCCGCGTTCAAAACTTTGGCGCGGTCTGTAAGAGGATCAACTTTTTTTTTCAGCAGGGCCATTGGTTGTTAATGGCGAAGCAGCACCAATCCCATCAGCGCAAGGCCGACTGCCGCCAACGGCCATGTTAGCGCAAAACCGATTTTGCACAATTGCGCAAAGCTGGCGTTGGCCGGGAATAATTGCGCTTGTTGTTGGGCTGGGCTGGATTCTGGAAGTTCACCGGTCAGCACGGGAAATTTCAATCGAGCGGAGTTCCATTCCATGCGCGCGTTTTCGAGGGTGGTAAGCGCTGCGGTGAGTTCGCCGTGATAGTTGTCCTGCGACCATGAGCCATCGTTCAGGCAGCGCACCTTTTGCAGAGCTTCACGAAATGCTTCCAAGGAACGCGCCA
>JAQGOW010000455.1 GCA_028293405.1 Verrucomicrobiales bacterium | reverse complement strand
AGTTCCGATCCCGCGCCCTGGCTGAGGGCGAGCGGCAGGCCGCCGCCGATCGCCGCGAGGGTCGTCATCATGATCGGACGAAACCGCAACAGGCACGCCTGATAAATCGATTGTTCAGGGGGCAGGTTCTGGTTGCGCTCGGCGTCCAATGCGAAGTCGATCATCATGATCGCGTTCTTCTTCACGATGCCGATCAGCAGGATGATTCCGATCAAAGCAATGAGCGAAAGATCGTAACCGAACAACATTAAAGCCAACAACGCTCCCACGCCGGCTGAAGGCAACGTTGAAAGAATCGTAATTGGGTGAATGTAACTTTCGTAAAGCACGCCGAGCACGATGTAGATGGCGATGATTGCGGCGAGCAACAGAAACGGTTCGCTCCGCAACGAACTACGAAATTCGGCGGCACTGCCGGTGAATGTGCGCGTCACCGTTTCAGGAACGTGAATGTCATGCTCCGCTGCTTCAATCGCTTTGACAGCCGCACCCAAGGAACTGCCTGGCGTTAAGTTAAACGAGAGCGTCACCGCTGGGAACTGCCCCTGATGCGAGATGATCAAAGGCTGCGAACCCGTCCTGATTTTTGCAAATGCGCTCAGCGGCACCATCTGTCCAGTTGCAGATTTGATGTAGAGTTTTTCCAGCGCATCCGGAGATGTTTGAAAGCGCGGTTCCGTTTCTAGAATGACGCGGTATTGGTTGAGCTGCGTATATATCGTCGATACCTGTCGTTGACCAAAAGCGTCGTAAAGCGTGTCGTCGATGGCTTGCGGCGCAACATTCATCCGTGCCGCTGCCTCACGATCAATATCGACAGCGACCTGCAATCCGCCGGGCTGTTGGTCCGTGGCAACGTCCGCGAGATCGGGCAGTTGGCGCAGCCTTTCAATAATTTTGTTCGCCCAGTTCGCGAGTTCTTCCTCGTCGGCATCCTGCAGGGTGTATTGATACTGCGTGCGGCTGACGCGGCTCTCGATCTGGACATCCTGAGCCGATTGCATAAAAAGCGAAATGCCTTCGACGTCGCGCGTCGCTTCGCGAAGTCGATCGATAATCTGCTGGGCGGTGGCCTTTCGATCGTCCCGCGGTTTGAGCATGACATACAACCTGCCGCTGTTCATCGTTGGGTTGACCGTCCCCGCACCGACGAACGACGCGACACGGTCCACGTCGGGATCACGCGCAACGATTTCAGAAAGCACGCGTTGTTTTGCCGCCATGTTCTTGAACGAGATCGACTGAGCCGCATCCGTAAAACCGAGGATCATTCCAGTGTCTTGCTGCGGCAGAAGGCCTTTCGGGATTAACACATAAAGCCAAATGGTCGCGACCAACGTCACGATTGCGACCATCAGTGTGAAAAATTCATGACGTAACACCCATTGCAGACTTCGGTCGTAAGCATTGAGCAGGTCGTTGAAATATTTTTCAGACAGAACGTAAAACCGGCCATGCTTTTCCTCTGACTCGGGCTTGAGCAACCGCGCGCACATCATCGGTGTGAGAGTCAGGGATACGAGAGCGGACAGTGCGACTGCGAAGCTCAACGTTAGAGCAAATTCCCGAAACAACCGCCCAACGATACCGCTCATGAATAGCAGCGGGATGAACACCGCAATCAGTGACACCGTAAGCGAAATAATTGTGAAACCAATCTGACTCGCTCCTTTCAAAGCCGCATTCATCGGTGTTTCACCCATTTCGATGTAACGAACAATGTTTTCGATCATGACGATGGCATCATCAACGACAAAGCCCGTCGCGATCGTCAGCGCCATCAGCGAAAGATTATCCAGGCTGAACCCAACCAGGTGCATGATGCCGAACGTCGCGGCGATCGCCAGTGGCAGTGCGATTGAAGGAATCACCGTCGCCCAAAGTTTTCGCAGGAACATGAAGATGGCCATGACGACCAATGCCATCGTCAGCAACATGGTTAATTGCACATCGCGCACGGACGCTCGGATCGTTTGAGTGCGATCCGATAGTATCGAAACGTGAACTGACGAGGGGAGGTTCGCCTGCATGTTCGGCAGCAAAGCTTTCACGCGATCGGCCGTCTGGATGATGTTGGCGCCGGGTTGACGTTGGATGTCGAGAATGACCGACGGCTTTTGGATTGTGTTGGCGGCCCGTTGTTGCTTCGACCCCGATGTGTGAATGATCGTGTCGCTCGGGGAATCAACCCATGCCGCGAGCCTTACGTTTTCAACGTCATCGATTACCTGGCCGACGTCTTTCAACCGGACTGCGTTACCGTTTTTGTAGGCAATAATCATGTCGGCATATTGTTCTGCCGAAAAAATCTGGTCGTTCGCGCCGATCGCGTACGATTGTCGTACGCCATCAAAACTGCCCTTGGGCGCATTCACGTTGTTTTGATTTAACGCCGTTCGAATCTCCTCGAGGCTGATGTTGCGCGCCGCAATCGCCGCGGGGTTGACGCGCACACGCACAGCAGGTTTTTGATTGCCCTCAATCGTGACGAGACCGACGCCTGTCACTTCGCTCAACTTCTGCGCAAGCACAGTATCGGTGAGATCGTTCACCTTTTGCATCGGCAACGAATCGGACCAGATCTGTAGCGTGATGATGGGAACGTCGGCGGGGTTGACTTTGCTGTAAGTCGGCGGGTTCGGCATTTTCGGCAGGAAACCATTCGCCGAATTCATCGCGGCCTGAACGTCCTGGCCGGCGGCGTCAATGTCGCGGTCGAGCGCAAATTGTAAGGTGATTGCGGTGGTCCCGAACGAACTCACGGACGTCATCATCGTCAACCCACTGATTTCGCCGAACTGCCGTTCGAGCGGAGTGGTCACTGATGAAGCCATCACGTCTGGACTCGCGCCTGGATACTGCGCCGTAACTTGAATCGTCGGGAAATCAACCGTCGGCAGCGAAGAAATCGGCAGCAAAAAATAACCGAGCAAACCCATCAACAACACGCCCGCCATCAGCAGCGACGTTGCTACCGGCCGACGAATGAATGGCTCGGAAATGTTCATCGGAGGAGATTGGTCGTTTACTGCGACTGCTGCTTTTTCTTCCAATCACCACCGCCCTCGCCGACTTGGCGTTTGCCGCCGGCGCGGTTCGTTGAGTTCTGGGAATTGACCCTGCCGGGTGGAGCGTTTGTCCCCTGAGTTTCCGCAGGGCGAATTTTCGAACCCGGCTGCAATTTGTATTGCCCATCGACGACAATCTTCTCGCCCGGCTGCAAGCCGCTGTCGATAACAGCGTCTTGTTGTTCAATATATGCGACTTTTACCGGTCGCATTTGCACGCTCATATCATCCTCTACAACGAAGGCGTATGAACCTTCCGGCCCGCGCTGCACCACAGATGCAGGCACCACGATTGCGTTGGTGCGAACCGTCAGCACCAATCGTGTGTTGGCGAACTGACCCGGCCAAAGCCGAAGGTTCGCGTTCGGAAAGGTCGCTTTCAATCTGATCGTTCCCGTCGTTGGATCGATTTGATTGTCGATGACTGTCAGCGTGCCTTCGTCGAGCACAGTTTTATTATCACGATCCACCGCCAACACCTTTAGCTTGTCGCCCCCAGAGTGGGCCTGAATCTCCCCAAGGTTTTGTTCAGGCAACGTGAAGGTGATCGAAATCGGCTTCAGTTGCGTGACCACCACAAGGCCATTGGTGTCACCGGACCGGATGATGTTGCCGACATCCACTTGTCGCAAACCCGTCCGGCCATCAATGGGTGACTTAATCGTGGTGTAGTTCAGTTGCACTTGCGCGCTCTCGATGGCGGCTTCGTCCGACTTTACCAGCGCGGAAATCTGATTAATTTGCGCTCGATTTGTATCGATCACGTCCTGCGAAACTATCCTGTTCGTAAAGAGAACTTCGTTGCGGTGCAACTCAATCTCAGCCATGCGCAGTTGCGATTCGTCCTGAGTCCTCTTCGCTTGCGCCTGGGTGAGCACTGTTTTGAATGGCGCTGGGTCGATCATCGCCACTAAATCGCCCGCGCGAATGTCCTGGCCTTCCTCGAAACCGAGCTTTTGCAATTGCCCATCAACACGACTACGAACCGTCACACTGTTAAACGCCTGAACTGTGCCGAGGCCATCCAGGTAAACAGGTACGTCCTTTTGCGCAACGGTCCCAAGGATGACGGGCACGGGGCCACCGGCACCGCGCATTGCGGCCGCGGGATTTTTTCCTGCGCCGTTCCCACTGAGTTGCCGCCAGACGATCACGCCAACAAGGATCAACACGAGGACAATGATTACGGCCAGTAATGGAAAGCGGCGCTTTCCGGAAGGCACGGGTGCCATCCCTGGGGTACCGGCTGGGCTGCCGGCCTGTTCAAAATTCGCCATAAAGTGTTTAGACGGGCTACTTTCGAAAAAACTCAAACTAACTGAATGGCAGTTTCTCGCCATCAGGTGTTCTCCTATACAGCCGCAGCTTGAAGGTGTCTACAAGTCGGATTTTACATCCGACCTCCAACGTTGATTTCCTGTTTCGAGGTTTTAAAGTAGGCTTTTGGCGAACTTTGTAATCGCGCGACTCGGCGCAAGCTGTTAACCGAGTCACTCGAGAACGTTTACTATGGCTGTTGAGTTCAAAGATTATTACAAGATTCTTGGCGTGCAACGCACCGCCAGCTCCGACGATATCCGCAAGGCGTTTCGCAAACTGGCGCGCGAATACCATCCAGACGTCGCCAAGGACAAAAAGAACGCCGAAGAAAAATTTAAAGAAATCAACGAAGCTTACGAAGTTCTCGGCGACGCTGATAAACGCAAGAAATA
>JAQGOW010000422.1 GCA_028293405.1 Verrucomicrobiales bacterium | reverse complement strand
AAAGATCGGGGGCAAAGGCGGCTCGGAACAGACCGGAAAAGTTCTGTGCCTCATAGTTCATATGATGGCCCTATGCTACATGTTAGGGTGTATATGTCAACCCAGTGCTACATATGGCAGAAATTTGTCCTTGCTTAGTAAATCAATTACACGAAGGATGCGCACCCATGATTGTCACTAAGACAACCGATATGTGCGGCGCGTATCAATCAAGCGGTCGCACTGCGACGGTCTCTGCCGTCTAAAACTACTTTCCCCCTTTGAAGAATCTCAAAATAGCAATCGGGTCTGACCACGGTGGATTTGAACTGAAGTCTCAACTGCTCGGGTTCCTGCGCGACAAAGTGATGTCGGTCGTTGATTGTGGAACGCACAGCAAGGACGCGGTCGATTATCCGCGCATCGCTTACACGGTCGGTCGTCTGGTGGCCAGCGGTCAGGCCAATCGCGGCATCATGATTGATGGGGCAGGGATTGGTTCAGCGATGGCAATTAACAAGGTCAACGGCGCGCGTGCGGCGGCTTGTTATAATGTGGCGCTCGCGAAGAACAGTCGTGAGCACAACGACGCCAATGTCTTGACGCTCGGCTCGGGCCAAACGAATTTCGAACTCGCGCAACAAATTGTTGAAGCGTTTCTGACGACTGAATGCGTTGAAGATCGTCACAAGAAACGGGTGGCGTTGATCAACGCGATTGAGAATGGGCCGATTGAAGTGGGTCCGCATCAAGCGACGTTGCTCGGCAGCACGGGTGAACAGGTTAAGGTGATTCAGCCGGAGCTGGAAAATGTCGGCGCGTCTGACATGGATAAGATCACGAAGCGCGTCCAGGAATTGCTGGCGGCCCAGGCTGCGACGACGGTGCCCACACCGTCCGGTCCGGCGATTTCGATCAAGGAAATCCCGAACCTGATCGATCACACAATTTTGCGGCCTGACACGAACAAGAGTGATATCGAACAGCTCTGCAAAGAAGCGCGTCAGTATAAATTTTTCTCCGTTTGCGTGAACCCCACCTGGGTGACGCTCGCGCGCCAATTGCTCGACGGTTCCGGTGTGAAAGTTTGTTGTGTTGTTGGTTTCCCGCTCGGCGCGCAACCGCCCGAGACAAAAGCGATGGAAGCGCGCGCGGCCATTCGCCAGGGTGCAAAGGAAATCGACATGGTTATCAACGTCGGCGCGTTGCGCAGCGGCGATGATGAATTGGTGTTGCGCGATATTCGTGCGGTCGTGGAAGCCTGTCGCGATGGCAGCGCGAAGTGCAAAGTGATTTTGGAAACGTCGTTGCTCTCGAATGCCGAGAAGCAGCGCGCGTGCGAATTGGCGGTGAAAGCGCGTGCGGATTTTGTGAAGACCTCAACCGGTTTCAGCACCGGCGGCGCGACTGTTGAAGATGTTTCGTTGATGAGCCGCATCGTTCGCGACAAAGGGATGTATGTGAAAGCGTCTGGCGGCGTTCGTTCTTACGCGGACTTGCGCGCGATGGTCCAAGCTGGTGCGACGCGTATCGGAACGAGCAGTGGTATTAAGATTATGCAGGAAGCCAGCGGGCAGACTGTAACGGGGCCGGCGGCGAAATATTAGTCGAAACTGAACCGAAAATTTAAAGACAACCAAAGGTAAAAATTTATGGCCGACTTACGTTCTTACATTTTTCTCGACAGCTTGCAACCGCAGGTCGCGTCGTTCTTCGCAACGGTGTCGCAAGGGTTCTTGCCGATTGCCGGCCAGGCGTCGTTGTTCGTCGAAATTTCGCCGGGCATGGAAATTAATCGCATCACCGACATCGCGCTTAAGACCGTGAAGGTCACACCCGGTATGCAAATCATCGAGCGTCTTTACGGCATGCTCGAGATTCATTCCGAATCGCAAGCCGACGTGCGCGCGGCGGGCGAAGCGATTTTGAATGCGCTTGAGCTGAAGGAAGAAGGTCGTTACAAGCCGGTGATTTACAGCCAGAGCATCATTCGTCGTATCGACGATTATCACACGATGCTGATTAACCGCACGCGTCACGGCAACATGATCCTTCCTGGGCATTCGCTGTTCACGATGGAAGTTGCGCCGGCGGCGTATGCTGCGTTTGCCGCGAACGAAGCGGAGAAGGCGGCGGAAGTTAATATTTTGGAAATTCGCGCGTTCGGTTCGTTCGGTCGTATTTATCTCGGCGGCGAAGATAAGGATATCAACGAAGCGGCCAAGGCTGCGGAAGCGGCGATCCTGAGCATCAGCGGTCGTGAGATGAAGGGTGGTAGCGGCGGTTAGGCCTGCTGAACGTCTTTGCAATTTGAGATTTGAAATTTATTAGTCACCTACAACAACAAACAAAAGTAAATATATGGCAGAAGCATTAGGCTTACTCGAAACACGGTCCTTTGCCGCGATGGTTGAAGGCGCAGACGCAATGGTTAAAGCCGCAAAAGTCGAACTCGTGAATTTCGAGAAGACCGGCGGCGGTTATGTTACCGCGGTTATCCGTGGCGACGTCGCAGCCGTCAAAGCAGCGACCGATGCCGGTCGTATTGCCGCGAGCCGCGTTGGCGAAGTCGTCTCCGTGCATGTCATTCCTCGCCCGCACACGGGTGTTGATGAAGTGTTGCCGGTGGTGCGCAACACCAATAAGGCCGCCGCCAAAAAGTAAAACAATTTTGCCTTGTCGGGGTTCGGGACGCCGTGAAAGCTGCGTCCGGTCGGCCTTCGGGTCGATCTTACCTCGGCAGGCATTTAGTTTATGAATCTTGGCAAAGTTGTCGGCACTCTCGTCGCCACGCGCAAGGAAAGCACGATGGATGGGCTGAAGTTCATGCTCGTCAAACACGTGGACCCCGAAGGCAAAGAAACCGGCGGCCATGTAGTTGCTGCTGATGCCGTCGGCTGTGGTCCCGGTGAAATGGTGCTCATTGCCACGGGCAGTTCCGCGCGCCAAACGATCGCGACCCAAAACCGCCCATGCGACGCCGTCATTATGGCGATCGTCGATCAGTGGGAAGTTAATGGCGTCGACAAATACAAGAAAGACTAGGTGATTTGTGGCTGGCCTTGCCGATCAAGAAATTGAAGCGATAGCTCTCAAGATTGTCGCCGGATTGAGCGGTCGTCCCGCTTCGGCGGACAAGCCGCGTTCATCCGCACCGCCGATTGCTGGACAGCTCGGTGTGTTCGACAGCGTCGACGAAGCCGTCCGGGCTGCGAGCACGTCGTTTTGCCAATACCAATCCATGGGATTGGAAAAGCGCAAAGCGATCATCCGTTCCATTCGCGAATCGATGCGCGAGAACGGGAAAATGCTGGCCAAGGAAGCGCACGAAGAAACCGGTCTGGGCCGTTACGAAGACAAGATTCTCAAGAACCAACTGGTTACCGAAAAAACTCCTGGTTGCGAAGATCTGATTCCGCAAACCGTCACAGGTGACGATGGTTTGACGCTGACTGAGCCTGCGCCTTACGGAGTGATCGCGGCGATTACGCCGACGACGAATCCAACCTCGACCATCAT
>JAQGOW010000419.1 GCA_028293405.1 Verrucomicrobiales bacterium | reverse complement strand
GGCCAAAGACGTCCTGATAATTCGGCGCCGAGCCGGGTTTTGCGGCAGGCGTCACGCCGGTGACAGGATCGTAAGGCCCAAGGCCGTGGAATTTCTCAGGCGAGGTTAGCGCTGATTCAAATCCCTTTCCTTTCTTGGTCAGCACGTGAAGAACGACTGGCTCTTCACTTTCTTTCGCGAATTCCAGGCAGCTGATGAGCAGCGGCAAATTGTGACCGTCAATCGGTCCCAAATAACGCAGTCCCATTTCTTCGAAAATCAAACTGCTGCCAAATCCGCCGCGACCATCCTCGGCAGCGCCGGTGTTCTGTTGAAGAGCGACATCCGTGAGTGCGCCTTTGATGGCTTCTTCAGCTTTGTGGCCAAGCCGGATAGCGAGCTCTCCCTTAGGCATGCGCTTCATCCAACGCTCCAGATCCTTCTGCAGCTTGTTGTAGCGCGGATTGGTGATGAGCTTATTCAGATACGACGCGATGGCACCGACGTTCTTGGCAATGCTCCATTCGTTATCGTTGAGGATGCCGATGAACTTCTTCGTCGTGTGCGAAATGTTGTTCAACGCTTCGAACGAAATACCGTTCGTCAACGCGGCGTCGCCGAAAATGCAGACGACGTTTTCGTCGGTTTTCTTTTGATCGCGCGCGGCGCACATTCCGAGAGCGGCAGACAACGCCGTGCCAGCATGGCCGGCGCCGTAACAATCGTGTTCGCTTTCCGTGCGGAGCGAGAAGCCATTGAGGCCGTTCGTCGTGCGGATGGTGTTAAACTTGTTCTTACGACCGGTCAGGATTTTGTGGACGTAGCTCTGATGGCTGACGTCCCACACGAACTTATCGTGCGGCGTCGAAAAGACGTAGTGCAAGGCAATGCTCAGTTCAACTACGCCCAGGTTCGGACCAAGGTGCCCGCCGTTTTTGGACAGGCCTGTGATCAGCTCTTGGCGAACTTCTTCGCTGAGTTGCGTCAGTTGGTCTAACGTCAATTTTTTGACGTGGGCGGGATGATCCACCATATCGATATATCGGCTCATAGTTGTTATTGCACGGGCACTGGCTTGAGAGTCATTTCGCTTTTGGCGTTCTTCTCAATTTGCTGAATCTTCACTTCCGCTTCGGCGAGTTTGGCCTGGCACAATTGCGCCAGTCTGGTTCCTTCTTCGTAGCGGGCAAGCATCGTTTCTAAAGGCAAATCCTGCGACTCCATCGATTGCACGATAGACTCGAGTTTCTTCAACGCCTCCTCGAAGGCGAAGTTCTGTATGTCACTCGCGCCGACCGCAGCCGACGCCGAATTCTTTGACATGCGCGAAACTTAGAGGATTTAAGCTTTGCCGTCTAGTGTCTTTGCAGGCTTCACGAATTGCCGTTTGGTAGGTGAAAACCGCACAAATGTGGCTATTTGGTGGCAAAACCTGAAGTCAGAGAACAGAGAAATTCCTTCGTTGTGTTCGCGCGACCTGTGCGTAGCTTTCGACACGGGGGAAATTTTATGAATCTAAAGGGCATCTTTTTACGATTGATCGTGGCGGGTTTGGTCTTATCGGGTTTTAGCGTTAACAGTTCGGCCGCGGATACGACCCGAACCAAACAGAGCACGTCCGCAAAGAGTTCGGATAAAAGGAAAGCGAGTGACAAAGCGTCGGCGGCCACAAAAATCGATATCAACACGGCGAGTGAAACTGAACTGGAAACCTTGCCGGGCGTTGGCAAAGCGACCGCCGAAAAGATTATTTCCAACCGGCCTTATTCATCGGTTAAAGACCTGAAGAAGGCGGGGCTTTCCGCCAAAGCCATTCAGAAAATTCAACCGCTGGCGAGTGCCCGGCGGATAAATGAGGCCGCTGGAGCCGCAGCCCCCGCAACGCAAACGGAGCCTCAGCCTTCAAAAAGGTCAGGCGCGCGCGCGAAAACATCCGAATCAACCACGACGGAGTCGCGTTCAGAAAGAACCGAACCAGCCGCTCCTACCAGAACGCGTTCGGCAAGCGAAGACGCTGCAGCCGCAAGTAGCGGCAAAGTTTGGGTAAATACGGACTCAAAGATCTATCATCGGCTCGGCGACCGTTGGTATGGCAATACGAAGGAAGGTAAATATATGACGCTAAAGGAAGCCGAAGCGGCCGGTTATCATGAATCGAAACAAGGCGGGAAGGAGCAATAATATGGGATTACTCGACACAGTTCTCGGCAAACAAACGGAATCGACTGCCGACGGTGGTGGTTTGATGAATAGCGTCCTTCATGTCCTGGGTAGTGGCCAAGGTGGCGGATTGCAGGGGTTGGTTCAATCATTCGAATCCAACGGACTCGGCCACATAGTTTCGTCGTGGGTCGGCAAAGGAGAAAACAAACCTATTTCCCCGGACCAAGTCGAACAAGGATTAGGTTCGGACCGCGTTTCGCAAATTGCGGGTCATTCGGGGATGTCTGTTGAAGACACGAAATCTGGATTGGCGAAGGTTCTTCCTAACCTGATCGACAAGCTCACACCGAATGGACAGATACCTGAAGGCGGTGGCTTAATGGAAAAGGGACTTTCGTTTTTGAAAGGTCGGACGGCCTGACGGTCCGACGTTATTCTCCAACGGTCACAGTTTCAACGACTCGGGTTTGGTTGCCCGATTGCGGATACGACCGTGGCAAATACAACGTGCCTTCGATCTGATATCGTCCAGGCGGAAGTTGCACATCGTCGCTGGTGATCGTCAGCGAATCGTTCGGAAGAATTTTACCGATGCGACCTCGACCGATTTCAAGATTGCGCTCCGGGATACGAATCACATAAGCGATGTCCTGCGCCATCTCATCTTGGCGATTCTCAACCAACATCGTCGCGCGCCAGCGTTCTCCCGGCAGCGGACGTTGAGGCTTTAAGTGCATCGAGACGATCCCAAGGTTCACGGGCGCGCCGGGCGGCGTGGTGGGATATTGGCGCACGCAGCCCGCAAAAAGTGAAACAATCAAAGCAAAGGCGAGAGTCTGGAAAACCCGGTTCATGTGCGTCGCGAGAACGTACGCGTGCAAGCGCCCCTTGTCAAATAGGGCAGCCTATTTGCGCGCGCTTTTCTTCTTTTTTGGAGCCGGCTTGTTGTGTTGCCGTAAGACACCGATGTAAGGGAGGTTGCGATAACGTTCGGCAAAATCCAAACCGTAGCCGACCACGAATTCGTTCGGGATTGTGAAACCAACGTAATCAGGTGTCACCGATTCTTCACGACGACTCGGTTTGTCGAGCAAGACGCAGATTTTGATGCGACGCGGTTTGAGCTTTTTCAGTTTGGCTTTCACGCGAGTCAACGTGCGGCCGGTGTCCAAAATATCGTCCACCAACAACACATCGCGCCCTTTCACATCGAGACGCAGCTCTTTCGTGAAAACCAGATTGCCGGATTCTGTGCCCGCGCCGTAGCTCGATACGCCGATAAAATCGAGACGTAGCGGCAACGAAAGTTGGCGGATGAGGTCGGCGAGAAAGAGAACGGTGCCGTTGAGGAGCGCAACGACAACGAGATCGCGCCCGGAATATTCCTTTTCGATTTCCAAGGCCAGTTCGGTGACGCGACGGGCGATTTCCGATTCGGAAATCAGGACTTTTTCGATCTCATTGCGCCATTGCGTTCGCGTCATGCGAGCAAACTGAACGCGAACGGGCGCGGACGCAAAAGAAAAATCACGCGGGCGGTGTTAAGAATTCCGTGGAGTGACCAGACGTTGTTCTTTGTTCACCAGCAATTTTATCGCAGCGGGAATCATGCTTTCAGCACCTTGGCTTTGCTCCGGATGCGGGCTGATGACGACGACGCGGCCTTTGCCGCAAGTGCTGGTGACGATCGCCGGAGAATTCACCATCACACCAACAGGACTGCCGTGCTCGGCTTTTTCCGTGCGGAAAACAGCGAGTGTTTTGAACGGCGGCAAAACACCATTGTTGTGAGTAATGATGGGGCCATTTTCATATTTTACTTCGAAATGTTTGCCGGTTTGGCTGAGGAGCTTCTGACCTTCACCCGTGAGTTCAATCTGAACCATTCCCATCCCGCGTTGCCATTTTGGAGAAACAGTTTTCGCATCGAGAACACCAACAGCCCAATCAAAACCGTTGCACGCCAGATAAGCTCCTGCGCAGATACCCATGTATCCCCCACCCTTCTCGATAAATTTTTTCACATTGGCCCGACCTTGTTCACCGAGCGTTTTGGCCTGGAGACTTGCTGAGCCGCCGGTGAAGGCGACGATATCGAACTTGTCTAAAACACCATTGCGGATTTGTTCCGCGGAAACTTTGGTGACTTCCATGCCATCGCATTTTCCGAGCTCGGTGCAGACACACGGCACGCCTTTGCCGGCCGACCCCTGATCATCGTAAAGCGCAACGTGGATGTGACGGGTATCAGCAGCAAGAGTTGTGAGCGCTGAGAAGAGCAGTGCAGCGAAAATGCGGGCGTTCATGGGCGGAGATTACCAGCATCGACCTTGCTTGTGAACACCCGAAGTTTGCCATTGTTTACCGTCGACCGTTCGACATCATCGGGTCCGGAATGAATCGGAAACTCGCGAACCTCATGGCAGTTTTCCTCGCATGGTATTTCTGTTGTGGTTGCGTGACCAAACGCCTCTGGGAAGAAAAAGCATTCAATGAACCCTCACCGCAACCGAACCTTCAACTCTACTATTCCGAAGCCAAGCACGACGTGCTCGTTGTCTATGACGAACTGCACGAACGCTCATCATCGGTCATCCGCCGAGGTTACTACCTAAACGGTCATCGTTCGAACGTAGGTAAGCCCCTCTTCATTGACCGGCCCGCGACCAACCAGCTTCAGCAAATTCCAATGTTCGTGAAAACAAACGCCGAAATACTCCACGTGAACACGAACATTTACGCGGTCCTTGGCGAACCAGCAACGTTCTCCCTCACTGTGAATGGTGTCCAAAAAGGGCCTTACGAGCTGCCGGTTTATCCCTCGGATTTCCATCAAGGCACCCAGATCGCACTCACGCCCCTTGCCGTCATTGCCGATACCGTAATCATCGCGAGTGTGGCGGGGGCTATTGTTGCTTACATGTACGCATCCGGATACCACCGCTAGTAGCGGGTTCGTAATCGTCTTCATCAGTCCTTGGGAATGCGACGACAGTAACCGGTATCAAATTATCTTCTGCAACTCGCGATGATTCACCTTGCCCGTGCCGAGTTTCGGAATCTCGTGAACGTATTTGATTTCGCGCGGCACGTACAAGTTGCTCAACCCTTTTGCTTTCACGGCAGCGCGGATGTCTTCCATCGTCAGCTTGGGTTCGTTCGTCACGGCGACCAATGCTTCACCGCGATCCGCGTCTTGGCGCGAAAGAACTGCGACCTGAAACCGCAAACCGAATTGCGGAAAGGCATTTGCCAGCGCTTCTTCGGCCGCGGTGAGGCTGACCATTTCACCGCTGACTTTCGCAAATCGTTTAAGGCGACCTAAAATGTAGAGGTAACCGTCGTCGTCGAATTTCGCGATGTCCCCAGTGTCATACCAACCCCCGAGCGCCAGAAATTTTGCGTTCGCTTCCGGATTCAAATAGCCGCGCATGATGTTCGGACCGCGCACCCAAAGCCGTCCGCCTTCCGCAACGCCTTCGATGGTTTCCAGACGATACTCGATTCCCGGCAAGAGCCGTCCCGCCGAACCAAACCGCGCGTTCTGCAATGTGTTCGCGCTGACGCACGGACTACATTCCG
>JAQGOW010000409.1 GCA_028293405.1 Verrucomicrobiales bacterium | reverse complement strand
TACCTTCACCAATCATATCAGTGACTCTTTCCGTGTTGGCCGTGGCCGGGCACGAGTTTACCGCCCACGGGCGCGTTCGGTGGAGGTTCTTCTGGATGCCGATTCGGTCGCGAGTTGATCTGGGTTTTTTCCTCAAACCATTTCCAGAATTCCGGGCCAGTCGCCATCGGTTCTGGAATAATGTTGCACAAGCAGACTTTGCTTTCTGGAATGGAAATATTTGGTTCGGCACTCAATTCGAAAAGGTCGTTCGCGCTGCCGCCTTTGAATGGGCCGGCCGCGCCGAAATGGAACGGCATGAATACCTGGTGCACGGTGTGGCCGTTGAGGTGGATGGGTTGGATGCGTCGACTGATCATGGCGCGCACTTCGATGCCGCCGCGCAAACTGACGACGGTAATTGGATCGCCGTGTTTGATTCCAAGTTGTTCAGCGAGTTGCGGCGAAAGTTCCGCGAACATTTCGGGCTGCAACTCGGACAAGTGCGAGAGCCAACGGCTCATGCCTCCAGCGGTGTGATGTTCGGTTAGGCGGAACGTGCTTAAAACGTACGGGAACCGCGGATCGCCCGGGGGCGCTTTTGGGTTATCGGCGCGCGTCATCCAATGCAACGGCGGATTGGTGTTGCGCGAGTAGAGCGCGTTCTGCACTGGCGATTCGATCGGTTCGAAGTGGGTCGGGAGCGGGCCGTCCTGCAGACCCTTTGGGACGAAAATCCAACCGAGACCGTCGTCGTGCAACACGAATGGAGCGTCACCGGGAATTGCGTCGAGGCCTTTGGCCCACGGCCACGGTTTGAATGTTGGACGCTTGTTCTTTTTAAAATCGGGGACGTCATGGCCAATCCATTGCTTTTCGTCTTTGTCCCACCAAATGACGCTTTTCCTTTCGCTCCACGGTTGGCCGTTCGGATTGGCGCTCGCGCGATTGTAGAGAATGCGTCGATCGGTCGGCCACGCGAAGCCCCAACCGTGGCCGTAAATTCCTTTCGGCTCGCGACGAAGCGCTTTGTTCACGCCGTCCGAACCAAGAACCCCTGCGTAAATCCAGCAACCGCAAGCGGTCGAGCCGTCGTCCTTCAATTCGTCGTAGGTGGAAATTTGCGCTCCATGGTGCGGAAGGCCTTCGCGATCTTTGCCCATGAAAATGCCTTCGGGTTTAGATGTCGGATCAACTTTCCAACCGTTGATCTCGGCGAGAATTGCTTCGGGCTCGGGCTCGCCTTCCTGATTTTCCGGATACCACCAATCCAATACTCGCATTGGTTCGTCGAGCGGGTCGTCGGAAGCATTTGCTTTTGCGATCAACCGCTTCGCGAGTTGATGGATGAACCAGGATTCACTGCGACAATCGCCAGGTGGACTCACCGCTTTTTCTCGGAACTGCAACAGGCGTTGCGTGTTGGTGAAGGTCCCTGCTTTCTCGGTGTGACCAGCCGCTGGAAGGAAGAAAATTTCTGTGCCGATATCTTCGGTGCGGATCTCGCCGCGATCGATCTCGGGCGAATCATACCACCACGACGCCGACTCGATTTCCACCATGTCGCGCACTACCATCCATTTGAGTTTCGATAGCGCAAGGCGTTCGAATCGCGCATGCGCTCCGCCGACGGCCGGATTTTGGCCCATCAAGAAAAAGCCCTCGACCTTCCCGTCAGCCATTTCCGCGAAATACGCGAGGTGCGAATGATCGCGGTTGATGCGAGGCATCCATTTCCAGCCCCAATCATTTTTCTCAGTGGCGTTCTTGCCGTAGTAAGCCTTCAGTAAACTGACGGTGTAGGCAGGCAAGCTATGCCAGAGGCCGGTCTTGTTGCGGTACTGCTTGTAGAATTTATCGAGCGTGCTTTCGTCGTGGTCTTTCGTTCCGCGCGGAACCGGGATGTAGCCGGGAAGCGCATCGTACAGAGTTGGAATATCGGTCGAGCCTTGAATCGACGCGTGTCCGCGCAAGGCCATGATTCCGCCGCCGCGTCGGCCGATATTTCCGAGCAACAGTTGAATGATTGCAGCGGTTCGAATGATCTGCACACCGACGCTGTGCTGCGTCCAACCAACGGCATAACAAATCGCTGCGGTTTTATCAGGGCCGCTGGCGTTGGTGAGTGTTTCCGCAACGCGCTCGAAAACCTCGGGTGGACAGCCGGTGATTTTTTGCACCATCTCGGGCGTGTAACGCGCGTAATGACGTTTCAAAATTTGAAACACACAACGCGGGTGTTGCAGAGTGAGATCGCGTTGCGGATGTCCGAGGTCGTCACCTTCATACAACCAACTCTCGGGTTCATATGCGCGTTTTGATTCGTCCCAACCTGAAAAATATCCGTCACCATCCTCGCTGTCCTGGTATTCGGATTTTACGATGCACGAGGCGTTGGTGTAACGGGCGACATACTCCTGAAAATATTTGCCGTGATTGAGAATGTAACGAACGATGCCGCCGAGAAATGCGATGTCACTGCCAGCGCGAATGGGAGCCCAAATGTCGGCCATTGCGCTGGTGCGCGAATAGCGAGGGTCAACGTGAATGATGGTTGCGCCCTGCTCTTTTGCCTTCATGACCCAGCGAAAACCGACGGGGTGGGCTTCGGCCATCGACGAGCCTTGTATAAGAATACAGTCAGCATATTGGAGGTCTTGTTGTGCGGTCGTAGCTCCTCCCCGTCCGAATGAAGTGCCCAGACCGGGCACCGTGCTGCTATGTCATATCCGGGCCTGATTCGAAATCGCGGCCATGCCGAGTCCGGCGCCGAACAATTTCCGAATCAGGTAATTCTCCTCGTTATCCAGAGTCGCCCCGCCCAAATGCGTGATGCCAGTGGTGTGATTCACGGAAGCACCGTCTGGACTGCCTTCGATGAATGTGCGTTTGCGCGAATCCCAAACACGATCGGCGATCATGTCCATTGCTTCGTAGAGTGTCAGGTCCTGCCACTCTTTGGCGTAGGGCGCGCGATATTTTACTTTGGTGACGCGACCGTCGTGTTGAAGAAGTTGTCGTGAAGCCGCACCTTTCGGACAAAGATTCCCCTGGCTGATCGGGCTTTCGGGATCGCCTTCGATCGAAATGACCTTGCCGTCTTTGTGATAGATCAACTGTCCACAGCCAACGGCGCAGTATGGACAAATTGATCGAGAAACTTTCGCGTCATCAGTGCGCGCGCGCAGAGACCGCGTTTTGTTGGACATCACTTCAACGCCGGTGCCGCGCGTGCCGTAACGAATTTGGCGCAGCAACGGCCACCGCCATATCCCCGAAGTTTCGACCTTTTCCCGTTTCATGAACCTGCGTGCCCTCTGAAATCAGTTAAGCACGAGACTCAACTTAGTCAACGAATCGGAAACCTTAACGACACATGATGACGTTGACTGATAGCGGCGCCAATGTGACCTGATTGCCGACAAATGAACGCGTCGTTGGCGACACGCGATCGGGCGCTTCCCAATTATTTATGACGTCCCGTTGACGCCCGGCTTGTTGGTCAGTGAGCGTGGTAAGGGACGTGGTCTGAATCGGCTCGGCAAAACGTTCGAAGCGCAACGTGCAACTCATTGGATCGGCGTTCGAATTCACAATGAATATCGCAACTGCATCACGACGCTCCGATGCACATGCGAAAACATCTAGACTATTCGCCTCTGCCGATGTTTCCAGCGGAAGGGGCAAAGCGTGCGTGGCATACATCTGCATTGCGTAATAGGAAGGTCGTTTCAACACGCCGCCGGGGTTTGTTTCGATAACGGCACCGCAAAAACTGTTAGCGAGGTTTGAGCGACAGGCGATTTTCACGCGATTGCAATGGCGCATCAGAACATGCAGGTAGCGCGCGTTCAGCAAAGCTGCGTCCAGCGTCATTTGCTTCGCTCGACCGAGCCCCCAATCACCAGCGCTGATGTTCCACTCCGTCACGGCAATGCCAACATCATCCGAGGCATCGGTGTTGGTGAACATTTCCGACAAGTTGTTGAACTCGCGGTCGCACGCTGCGAAGTCGGTGGTGTAATGATGTGGCGCAACAAACGCCAGCCCTCCGCCAATGCGTTCGAGCAGTTTCTTCGAAGGAAACGACGAAAGGATTTGCACGGACGGACTCGCCTTGCGGATCGAAGAAACAAAGTCGGGAATCTGGGCGAGATACTGTGGGTCGTCGCCATTGGTTTCGTTTCCGACCTGCCAATATTTCACATGATATGGGGCGAGATGACCGTTGTGGGCACGTTTGGTGCCCCATTTCGTTTTGCTGCTGCCATTGCAATATTCCACCAACTCGCCTGCGCTTTTCGCGCCGTCACCGAAACTGACGCAGATCAACGGCTCAGCTTTAACCAATTCACAGAATCGGCAAAATTCGTCGATACCGACGTCGTTCGAATCAATGCGGCCCCAAACGCTATTCAAAAACGGTGTGCGTAGATCTCGATTACCGATGCCGTTTTTCCATTTGTAACCGCCGGGATCGATGACTGATCCGCCCCAGCGAATCACGCCGGGTTTCAATTCTTTGATCGCTTGCACGACGTCAGCGCGCCAGCCGAATTTGCTATCACCCGGCATCA